>JBCCRG010000299.1:0-5084 GCA_039208155.1 Bacteroidota bacterium
CGCAGCGTGGAGCCGCTCCAGAAGGCGGGGGCCGACATCGTGGTGCCCGAGGAGATGGAGACGACCGTGCGCGTCTTCTCGCACGTGCTCGGGGCCTACCTCGTCCCGCCCGCCGAGATCGAGCGCTACGTGCGCGACCTCCGCCAGGAGGACTACCGCATCCTGCGCGGCTCGATCCAGGAGGCCCACCTGATGGTGCTCCAGGGCCTCGACGAGGAGGGCCTGCACACGCGCGCCGTGGCGCTCCGCGATGGGGCTCCGGCGGCCGGGCAGACGCTCGCCACGCTCGACCTCCGCCGCCGCCACGAGTTGACCGTCATCGCGGTCCGCCGCGGTGTCCGCACGCTTGCCAACCCCGCAGGTGACTTCACCGTCGAGTCGGGCGACCGGCTGGTTCTCATCGGCTCTGCCGAGCGCTTCGCCGCCGCCGCCGACCTCTTCCGCGCCCCGATGCCGACGGAGTAGTGCCCGCGCGGCTACCGCTCTCCGCTGTCTCGCCTACCGCTTCGCGATGAAGAACGCCTTCCGCGTGCTCAGGGACCGACCGACCCTCACGCTCCGACTCACCCGCGATTCGGTCGCGGCCGGAGACGACGCGTTTGCGCCCCACGAGCGGGACATCGAGGTACACTCGTTTGTCGGCCCCGTTGCGTTGGTCAACCACGTGCGCTCCGGGTATCTCCCAAGCGTGGCAGGTTCCGGGCACGCGTGGTCATGTAGGCTCAACGGTCGGCTGATCGCCACGATCCAAGGGAATGCGACGGAGATCCGAGCCAAGGTGCAGCGGGTCGAGTATGCGCCAGAGAACCGCCTGCACTTCGCGTACAGGTCCGCCTCGTGGTAGCGCGGCGGGTGCGCTTCGTCGAGTGCTACGGTCTCAGCGCACGACGGTGAGTCGAGCGACCGCTTCCTCGTCGCCAGCCTGGAGGCGGATGAAGTACGACCCGGCGGCGAGGCGGTCGGTGCGCAGCCGCAGCGTGACGTAGCCCGCAGGCTGGTCGCCCTCGGCGAGGAGCGCCACGCGCCGCCCGAGCAGGTCAAGCACCTCCACGCGGATCGGGCCGGGCTCCGGGAGCGCCAGGTCGAGCGTCGCCTCGGTCGTGGCCGGGTTGGGGTAGGGGCCGTCGAGCGCGAAGACAAGCGGCAGGTCGGCCTCGCTGCTGACGACCACGCCGTCGCCCGCGATCACGAACTCGCTGAAGGCTGTGATGCCGCTGCCCACGAGCGCGCCGTCGTCGGGGTCCACGCTCGTCGTGACCTCCTCGAAGGCACCCGTGCCCGCGTCAGGACGACGATAGATCGTCACGCGCTCCGGGTCGGCGAGGCTGGGAAAGGCGTCCGTATCGAAGCGCACCGACGCACGCTCGAACGCAAGGCCGTTGGTGGCGGCGATGACCCAGCGGTAGGGCGCGATAGTCTCGTCAGGCAGCCCCTCGGTGTTGTCCGGCGCGGCTGCTTCGTAGAACACGCTCAGCCCGCCCGGTGTGGTGATCTCCTCGAAGGCTACGTCGATGCCGGTGGGGGCAAAGAACGAGACGAGATCGGTGTCGAGGCGGACAGGCTGCGCTGTCGCCGCGGCCGAGCCGTCCTCCAAGGCCACGCCTGGACCGTCACTCACGGCGATGCGCTCCTGGACGATCAACTGCAATGCACCAAGCAGGCGCGGCGCGTCCGAGACCCCGATTCGCTCCTGGACGAAGAGCTGGAGCGCGCTGAGGAGGCGAGGTGCGTCCGAGACCCCGATCCGCTCCTGGACGAAGAGCGAGAGCGTCGGCGGTGGTGGCATGTCGGCGGTGTAGGCATAGGAAGCCCCCGCGTTGCTCGCTTGGTCGTCGTCGTTGGGGGCTCCGATGACGAGGCGCCCGCCGTCGAAGGCGATGCTCGTGCCGAGACGGTCCGTACTGCTTCCTCCGGTCGGGAGCAGCGTCCGCGCGCGTACCCAGCCGCCAGGCTCCCGGACGAACTCGGCGGCACCGCCTTGCCCGCCGATGCCGAGTGCCCCGACCCACGCGCGGTCGTCCTGCGCGGCCACGCTGGCGCCGAGGCTCTCGAACCGCTCCGCGTCGGGGTTGGTGAGCTTCTGGTCCTCGCGCCAGGTGGTGCCATCGAAGCGGAAGACATACACCGCTCCGGTGTTGACGCCGCCCGGCCCGTCCACGTCGTCGGCCCCTACCAGCAGTTCGTCAGGGCCGTTGAAGGCGATGCTCGTGCCCAGCCCGTCCGCTTCGGCAGCGTCGGAGGCGGTGAGCTTGGCTGCGCGCGTCCAAGTCCCGCCTGGCGCGCGGTCGTAGATGAAGACCGCCCCGCCGTCACGGGCTCCGTCGAGGTCCACCGCGTTGGACGCCACGGCGAGGCGGTCCCCGGCCAGCGCAACCTGCCGCCCGAAGAAGTCGGCCGTGCGACCGTCTGGGTCGGTGAGGAGAGCTGTCGTCGCCCAACCTCCACTCTGGCGCTCGAAGACGTAGACCGATCCTTCGTTGAAGTCGCCTTCGCCGGGAGCCCCGACGGCGATGCGGTCGCCCTCAACAGCGACGGCGCTACCGAACGCATCGTTGAATTCCTCGTCGTCGTTCTCCGGGTCGTCCACGAGCACTGCGCTGACTGACCACACCCCCGCGGTACGCTCGTAGACGAACGCCTCGGTCGTTGCCCCTGAAGCACCCACGACGAGCCGATCCCCATCGAGTGCGATGGCCCGGCCGAAACGCTCGGCGCGTTGCTCGCTAGTGGCCACGTCGACTGCGCGGAGCCGCGGGCCTTCCGTCCATGCGCTCGTGGCCTCAGCGCCGCGCTCGAAGAGGTAGACCGCCGCGTTGTCGGAGCCGACGGCGAGCGTTGTGCCATCGAGCGCGAGGGCCGAGCCGAAGGCGTCGTTGCGGTCGCTGTCGGCGAGGGTGAGCTTTTGCTCCGTCGTCTCGATCTGGCCGTGGGCTGGGGCCACACCGAGCGCCAAACCAAGTGCGCCGACGGCAAGCAGGGAGAGGAATCGCATGGCCTAGTAGTCGAACGACAACTCGAAGCGGACGTCCACGGACTGACCTTCGGCCACCGCCAAGGGCGTATCCAGCACGCGGGTGGTGAATAACGTGTACGACTGAGCGCCGGTCGTGCCGACGTTGGACCTGGTCTCCACCGTGCACGGCTCGGCGATGTCGTAGAAGCAGCTTCCAATTCGTGAGCCTACGAAGTTGATGTCCACGTCGCGCACGGCGGAGATCGTGCCGGAGAACCGCGCCAGGACGATGGGGCTGCCATCCGACTCGGTCAGCTTGGTGATGGTGAGCTCGGAGGTTTCAGGGTCTCCGAAGATCCGGTCCTCAGCCTCGACGATGAGGCAGTTGACGAACTCCCCGCTGCTGTCCCGGCAGGGTTTCTCGGCGAGCAGGCTGTTGCCGACTTCCAGCACGAGCGTGGCCAGTCGGTTGCGCTTCGTGAAGAGGTTGACGAGCAGGTTCGCGCCGTTGCGGGTCAGGTCGTTCGTGAACTCTACCGACTCGTCGAGGCTGCCGTCCGCGTTGTAGACGCTGAGCGACCAGGTGCCGCGGACGTGGATGCCCTCGTCTTGGGCCAGAGCGGGGCCTGCGAAGAGGAGGGTGATGAGCAGGAGGGCGAAGGCTTTCATAGTCGATGGAGGCTGGCGATAGCACGGGACAGGGAGGACTACGGGAAACGCGCTCGGCAGAGATCACCGCACGACGACACGGCGGCTGGCCGTGATGGACGGTCCCTCGGCGCGGAGCACGTAGAGCCCGGGGGCCAGCCCGCCCGTAGGCACGGCGACATCGGTGGCCTGCTGCGGCGCGACCACGCCGAGGTCCATCGCGCGGACGGCGCGCCCGAGCACGTCGTAGAGCACAACCTGGACCGGCTGCGCCTCGGCGACCACGAGCGGAGCGCGGACGAGGCCGCCGGCGGGCACCGGGTTAGGGTAGGCAGCCCCGAGCGCCGCGCGCTGAGCCAGGGGGCCCTCCGCAGGCGTCTCCTCGGCGGCGACCGCGAAGCCGGTGTAGACGTAGGCCGCGCCCGCCCCGTCGCTGTTGGCCTGCGGCATGCCGACGAGCGCCGTCGCGCCGTCGCTGCTGAGCGCGACCGCGCTGCCGAACACGTCGTTGGCGACGCCATCGCTCGGGGACAGCTTGGCCTGCTCGGTCCACGCCGCGCCGTCGAGGCCGAAGACGTAGGCGCTACCTCGGAAGTCGTCGTCCTGGTTGGCTCCGACGAGGGCCGTCCGGCCATCGGACGCGAGCGCCGTAGCGATCCCGAGCTGCGCCCCCGCCTCAGCGTCGCTCGCGACGAGCCGGGCCTGGCGAGCCCACGTGGCTCCGCTGCGCGCGAAGACGTAGAGCGCCCCGCCGTCACCGCTGCCGGGGAGCCCATTGTCCCGGAAGGCCCCCACGAGCGCCGTGTCGCCATCGCCGTCGAGGGCTACGGCGGCTCCGAACTGCGGGATCGAGTCGCCGTCGTCGTCCTCGTTCAGGATCGCCTGCTCGGTCCAGGCGTCGCCGCTGCGGGCGAACACGTAGGCCGCGCCGCCCCGGTCGCTGAAGCCGTTACCGACGAGCGCGTAGGTGCCGTCGCCGCTGAGCGCGACCGCGGTGCCGAACTGAGCGAGCTGCGCGGCATCGCTCGCGGTGAGCGTGGCGGTCTCCGCCCACGCGTCGCCGGTGCGGGTGAAGACGTAGGCGGCCCCGCCGTTGGACACCGCGGCACTAGAGAGGAAGGCCCCGACGAGGACGACGCTGCCGTCGGTGCTCACGGCGAGCGCGTTGCCGAACTGGTCTGTGGCCTCGACGGCGGTGGGCGTGATCGAGGTGCGCAGCGCCCAGGCGTCGCCGCTCCGCTCGAAGACGTGGACCGCCGGGGCGATGAAGCTGCGGCTCGCCACGAAGGCGAGCGTACCGTCGCGGGTGAGCGCAACCGCTGCGCCGAAGTAGTCAGCGGTGGCCGGGGTGGGGGCCGTGAGCTCGGCCTGCAGCCGCCAGGCATCGCCCTCGCGGACGTAGACGAGGGCGGCCCCCTGGAAGCTGGTCTTGTTCTCCGCGCCGACGAGCGCGACCGTGCCGTCCCCGCTCAGGGCGACGGCC
>JBCCRG010000300.1:0-5083 GCA_039208155.1 Bacteroidota bacterium
GGCACGCGCTCGGGGTCAGCCCCGCGCAGGATGCGGAGGACGTTGTACTGCGCGTGCGTCAGGCCCTCCTGCTGCATCACGCCCTGAAGCTCGCCCTGGACGTAGCTGTGCGTCACCATGACGTTGAGCAGCGCCTCCAGCGCGGGCGTGCGGAAGTGGGCCTGGTGGATGAGTTCGCTGAGGGTCACGGCACGATGGGCGGCAGTTGGTGGTAGAGGGCGAAAACGCCCAGCGCGTCCCTCTGTTCGATCCTGTGCTCGAAAATGCGACGAGGGGCGTCTCCGCTACGGCTGCGCGACCGCCACCTGGACGCCGTCGGGCCGAGGCCGCTCGGTGCGGTGCGCGACAGGGAACGCCTCCACGACCGATGCGGTGAGCTCGCCGCCGTCGTAGCCGAGCGGGAAGACGGCCACGCCGCCGAGCCCCTTGCTCTTCACGAAGTCGAACTTCTCGGTGAGGCTCACGATGTCCTCGTACCACCCCTGCCGCCAGTTGCCCTCAGCGTCGCGGTAGGCGTAGTACGGCGACCCGCTCACGGGGTCGCGCTGCATCCCGAACGCGGCGGCGCGCTGGGCCGCGGAGCCCGGAATCTCGGGCACGCGCGCGGAGATAGGCGCATAGGCGACGATCTCGCCCGGCCCGGTCGTCGCCGCGCCGGGTTCGCCCGTCACGGTAGGCCACTCGTAGCCGAAGTAGGGCACCGCCATCACGAGCTGGCGACGCGGGATGCGAAGCTGGTCGTAGCGGTCGAGGACGGCATGCCAGTTGAGACGTCCCCAGCCACGCAGGCCCGCGATGGGCCCGGCCGTGTCGCCGTGCTGGTGGTGGAGGTCGTAGCCCTGCACGACGAGGTAGTCGGCCGCCTGAGCGATGGCGACCTCGTCGTAGGCGTCGGCGGGGTCGAGGGCGAGCGTGAAGACGGTCACGGTGTAGCCCGGCCCGAGACGGTCGTCGAGGTCGGCGACGAAGCGGCTGTAGGCGTCGCGCGCCTCCGGCGGGACTGGCTCGAAGAGTTCGATGTCGAGGTGGATGCCGTCGGCCTGTCCCGCATGAACGGCCGCGATGGTGCCTTCGAGCAGGCGCTCCACGGACGCCGGGTTCGTGAACAGCTTCGTGAAGATCGCCGCGTCGAAAAGCGTCAGCGATGGGGCCGCGCGGGTACCGCTGCGGTGCGCGGCCTGCACCATCCGCGCGCCCTGGTCCTCCCAGCCGTGCGTGTTCGCAAACGTCCCGTTCGCCTCGATGGCGAGCTCGAAGTAGAGCAGCTCGTCGATGGCGTCGAGGCGGGCATGCTCGTAGGCGTCGCCCATCCAGTAAGGATGGTAGCCGAGGACGACGTAGTCGCGCTGCGCGCACGCGGGGAGCGTCAGGATGAGGGCGAGCAGAAAGGCGAGGCGGAGCACAGCACACAGGACAGCAAGGCGGAGGTCGGTAGCGGAGGTGCGCATGGGGGTGGGGGCGATGCGAGAAGAGCGTCGTCCCCCTGCGGCGCGAAGACCCCGCCGCGCCCCCGCGCGTGGGGCCTGCCTTTGCCGCTACACAACCGTGCCGCGTTTGCCCACCATGCTTTGTTATGCCGCCTTATCGGCCTCCGGGGACTGAACGCACCCCCAGTGTGGGGCGTAGACAGGTGGATTCGTAACCGTGCCGCTCCCCCCCGTCCCTGCGTCGTCTCAGGATGTCGCAGACCGTTCTCCCCCTGGACAGGGGGAGTTAGAGGGGGTAGATCGGATGAGCTTAGACCGCCATCGAGTCACAGCGGTCGATCACCCCCAGCCCCTCCTGTCCAGGAGGGGAGCTTTTTGTCCGCTCCGCCTCCATGACCGACGCGCTCGCCGAGAAGCTTGCTCACCTGCCGACGCAGCCCGGCGTCTACCAGCACAAAGACGCCGGGGGCACGATCCTCTACGTCGGCAAGGCGAAGAACCTCCGCACCCGCGTGCGGAGCTACTTCCAGGAGTCGCGCCCCCGCGACGCGCGCCTGCGCATCCTCGTCAGCAAAATCACCGACATCGAGGTCATCGTCACCGACACCGAGGCCGAGGCGCTCATCCTCGAAAACAACCTCATCAAGCGCCACCAGCCACGCTACAACGTCAACCTCAAGGACGACAAGACCTACCCCTACATCTGCATCAAGCGCGAGCGCTTCCCGCGCGTCTTCCCCACGCGGACGGTGCGCAAGGACGGCTCGGAGTACTTCGGCCCGTACACCGACGGCAAGGCACTCAGGCTGATGCTCAAGACGATCAAGGATCTCTTCAAGCTGCGCACGTGCTCGCTCCGGCTCTCGGAGGCCAACGTCGAGGCGGGCAAGTTCGAGCCGTGCCTGGAGTACCACATCCAGAACTGCAAAGGCCCCTGCGCCGGGTACCAGGCCGAGGAGGAGTACGACGCCGCCATTGACCAAATCCGGCAGCTGCTCAACGGCAAGACGAAGGCACTCGTGGGCGTCGTCAAGGACGAGATGATGGCCGCCGCGATGGCCAAGGACTTCGAGCGCGCGGCCGAACTGCGCGACCGGATGCGGGCGCTCCAGAAGTACGCCGAGAAGCAGAAGGTGGTCACCACCGAAGAGGTCGACCGCGACCTGTTTGCGCTCGCCATCGACCGGGAAGACGACGCGGCCGTGGGCGTGCTCTTCAAGGTGCGCGAGGGCAAGATCATCGGCCGCCAGCACAAGATCCTGCGCCGCTTCGAGGGCGTCGAGGATGCCGAGCTGATGCAGCGCTTCGTAGAGGCGCACTACGCCGACGCCACGTTCTTCCCCGACGAGGTCTACCTCTCGCACGACGTGGAGTCGCCCGATCCTATCGAGGCGGTGCTGCGCGAGGGACGCGGTAAGAAGGTGCCGCTGAAAACGCCCGCTCGCGGCGAGAAGGCGAGCCTCATGCGGATGGTCGAGGCCAACGCCGACTTGCTGCTCGGCGAGTGGAAGCGGCAGAAGATCGCGCGCGGCGAGGAGCGCATCCCGCGCAGCGTCACCGCCCTCCAGCGCGACCTCGGCCTCAAGAAGCCCCCACGCCGCATCGAGTGCTTCGACATCTCGCACCTCGGCGGCACCGGCACCGTGGCGAGCTGCGTCGTCTTCGAGGACGGCAAGCCGAAAAAGTCTGACTACCGCACCTACAAGATCCGCTCGGTCCCCGACGGCAAGCCCGACGACTTCCAGAGCATGCGCGAGGCGACCGAGCGGCGCTACAACCGCATGGTGCAGGAGAACGGCCCGTGGCCCGACCTCGTCATTATCGACGGCGGCAAGGGGCAGCTCAGCTCGGTGATGGAGTCGCTCAAGCGCACCGAGGTGGTCGGCCGCTTCGCCATCGTGAGCCTGGCCAAGCGACTGGAAGAAGTCTACAAGCCGGGACTCTCTGATCCCGTGATGATCCCGCGCACGTCGAGCAGCCTGCGCCTCCTGCAACGTGCCCGCGACGAGGCGCACCGCTTCGCCGTGACGGCCCAGCGCAAGCAGCGCGCGATCAAGACGCTCCGCACCGAACTCACCGAGATCGACGGCATCGGCCCGAAGACCGCGCGCAAGCTCCTCAGCACGTTCGGCAGCGTGAAGGGCGTCCAAGCTGCCTCCGAAGAAGCCCTCGCCGACGAGGTCGGCCCAGCGGCTGCACGCAAGGTGCGGACCTATTTCGACGTGAACTCAAGCAACTAAGTTGATCATATCATGCCCTTGGGTTCACTGCCTGTTCCAGCCATTGCACATGAACGAGCAATGGTGTTCATCGACGGAACGAACTTATTCCAACGGCTTCGTAGCGCTAAGCTCAAGCTTCGGTTATTGAAGCCTGCCATGACGCAGCTCACGGGTAGACGCAAGCTATCGCGCGTGTACCTCTACACGTCCCCTCACAGACTGGAAGAGGCTAATGCTTACCACGCACCAGACTGGTTGGAAGGCATACGCGTTGTCCTGGGCGACTCCATCCAGCGCGGCGATGGCTCATTCAAAGAGAAGGCGGTCGATGCACTACTGGTGGCTGACCTCGTCTACCACGCAGCCCAGAAGAATTGCGACTATGCTGTACTCGTCGCGCATGACACAGACTATCGGTATGCTATACGTCGCGTCGAGGACTTCGGCTGCCGTAGCGCTGTGGCGGCGTTCTGCATCGACGCACCAGATCGCCTGCGCTACGAATGCGACGACTATCGACTCGTCACGGTGGAGCAACTTGCAGGGCTCACCGTTTCTGAGTAGTCCCCCGGTCACATCGGTCCCTCAACTGCCATGAGCAAGATCACTCTTAGCGATGCCTCGAAGCGCCTTCCTGACCTCGTAGAACAGGCCGCGCGCGGCGAGGAGGTTATCATCACCCGTGGGGACGGCGCGGCGTTCAAGCTCACACCCGTCGTTAAGGAGACACCGCGTCCCACGTTTGGTAGCGCACGCGGCCTCGTGGTCATCGGCGATGACTTCGACGAGCCGCTCTCGGACTTCGACGCCTACGCGCCGTGACGGTCCTCCTCGACACGCACACGTTCCTATGGTTCATCGCGGGCCATGCGTCGCTGAGTGACACGGCACGGCAACGGATCGAAGACCCGAGCACAGAGCGCCTCCTCAGCGTAGCGTCGCTCTGGGAGATGTCCATCAAGGCAAGCCTGGGCCGCCTGCAAATCCGGCTCCCCTTCCCAGAACTGGTGACGCAGCAGGTGGAGGGCAATGGCATACGGGTGCTCGGCATCAAACCGTTTCACCTGGAAGCGTTGCGGACGCTCCCCTTCCATCACCGCGATCCGTTTGATCGGCTGATGATAGCCCAGGCTCTCATCGAGGGCATCCCGATCCTCGGAAAAGACCGCGCTTTTGCGGCGTATCCAGTCACGACCATCTGGTAAGCGACGCGGGATAGTCCTGCGCCCAACGAAACGCCTCTTCCCCTCTCGCTATGCCCTGGCCTGCGCTGCCCCTCTCCGACTGGGAGCTCACCTACGCCACCCTCCACCGCTGGACGCAGGTCGTCGGCAAGGTGCGCCTCGCGGCGATGCCGTGGACCAACCATGCCTGGCACACGCCGCTCTACGTCACCACGCGGGGGCTCGCGACGGGCCTCATCCCGCACGACAC
>JBCCRG010000301.1:0-5068 GCA_039208155.1 Bacteroidota bacterium
GCAAGGCCGGGAATATACGCGGCCCGCGTGCCTCCCCGATTCTGGGGAGTCGACTTCTGGGCATTTCTGCACGCAGGCTTCTATGTTGTGGACACCACCTGTCCTTTCTGCCATGCGTACTGTCTTCCTCCTCCCGCTCCTCCTCGCCGCCTGCACCCTCGCTGCCTGTACCGGCGGCGATGCGCCCACGCCTGAGTCCACCCCCTCTTCGTCTGCCAACGAGACCTCAGACGCGCCCCAGGCACCGCTTCGGTTCGCCGACCTCGCCACAGCGTGCGACGGCAACGGCGAGCCGCGCGCGGCCGCCTACCCAACCACCGCGTCGGAGCCGCCACGCCTGCTCGTCCTCGTTCGCGACTCGCTGGAGGCGAGCTACCGGAGCGAGACCAGCGACATCTACTTCCGTGCCTGGGGCGTCTACAGCTCCAGCGACTACCCAGACACGGAGGTCGTCGCCTGCGTGACGGGCTTCCCGGGGGCCTTCCTACGCGCCTGCGAGTTCGAGAGCAGCCGCGACGACAGCACCTATGTGCTCGACCTCTACGCCGCGTCCTACAACGTCCGCCTCCGCGCCGCGCAGACCGGCACCCTGCTGGAGGAGTTCGGGCTCGACGCCACCTCGGATCAGTGCCCGATGCTGCACACGTTCACGGGCGATGGCGAGCGCGAGCGGAGGCTCGTCGGCCCCCCGATGGACGACCTGAAGGACGAGGTCCTGGCCCGCCTCGCGCCCGATTACGACCCCCGCCGCGAGTTCATGGACGACGACGAGATCCGGGTGATTGACTCGCTACGGAGCCTGATACGGTGACTCACGTCTACTCGGACGCCACGGTGGAGAACACGAGCGTCGGGACGGCGAGCTCGGAGCGCGCCCCGAGCAGCGTCAGGAGCGTGTCGAAGGCGTCGGCGGGAGCCTCGGCGCGCTGCAGCGTCGTCTGCTGCTCGATGGTGAGCGTGTCCGCCGCGTCGGTGTAGCGGCCCGAGAGCGTCCCAAACTCGTTGGCGACCTCGACCTCTTCGAGCGGCGTCACGAGCCGCCAGCCCGCCGGATACTGCACGGTGATCGTCTTTGCGAAGGTCTCGTCGTTGTAGATGCGGACGGCGCTCTGGCGCTCGCGCGGGTCCACCTTGCGGCTCACGCGCGACGACGGCGCGAGCAGACCGCTCGTCTGGAAGAGCACCTCCTCGGGCGTGAGCGTCACCAGGTTGTCGATGCCGTAGGTGAGCCGCATCACGAGCGGGGCGTCGGCGTCGGTCTCGTTCTCGATGGTGTAGGCAAGGTCGAGCACCTCGCCGTCGGTGTAGGTGAGCAGCTCTTCCATGAACTCGTCGCGCTCCTCGCCGGTCAGGTCCTCCAGGCCGGTGCGGATCACGTAGGCGAGCGAGCCGCGCACGGTCCGCTCCTCCTCCACGTCCAGGACCCCGTCCTCGCGCAACGTGACGGCGTAGCGCTCCTCGACCGCGTTCTCGGCCGCGTTGCCGTAGGGCAGCGTGGTAAACCCGCGGTAGCCGTCGCCGTCGATCTGCATGGCCTGCTGGCCCTGGAAGTTCTCCGGGACGTGGTCTGTCGAGAGCTTATCGAGGTATGGGAAGATGGTCCGCTGCGAGCCGTCGGGCAGCGTGACCTGGAGCGCTGGGATGTAGAGCTGCGCAATCGTGACGAAGTCGGGGTCGAAGTGGCCGTCCTGCGCGCTGTGGACGAGGAGGTAGACGGCATCGACGCTCGCGGCGTCGAGCATCGACTGCGTCAGGCCGGTGATGAGGTAGGGGTTGCCCTCGCCGTCGCGCAGCACCTGCGCGAAGCTGTCGTTGTCCGGGCTGCCCACGTCGATGTTGTCGCGCACCCAGCCCACGATGGCATCGAGGCGCTCGGCCTTCGACATCTCGCCTCGGATGAGGCGCTCGGTCTGACGCTTGACCGGGTCGGAGAAGAAGCCGCCCCGCTTGAAGGCATATTGCTTGAACTGATCCGCAAACGCCTCCCACTCGGTCGGGGCCTCGTAGAGCGTGGAGCTGGCCGCCTTAATCAGCGCGATGTCGAACTCGAGGTAGTCCGCCCGCTCCTTGAAGTAGGGCGCGTAGATCTCGTCCTCGATGGCGGGGAGACCCGTGGCTGTGTAGGTGAGGATGCTCTTCTTACCATCGGGCGTCAGTTCCACCGTGTATGGGACGGCGCGCTCTTCAGCGATGTCCTTGATGCGCGTCTGCCACGCCGCAGGCATCACGAAGCGAAAGGCGACCCGCTCGCACGGGATGTCGAACTGGAGCGCGATGTCGTAGTTGAGCCGCGGCTGCGCGAACATGTTCTTGTATTCGAGGCGGAAGGCCTCCTCAACGAGCGAGCCGCGCTGAACATCCGGGTAGGCGAGCTTGTAGCGGGTGCCGCTGTCGTCGCTCTCCGTGGCGAAGGCATCCGAGTAGAAGGTCTCTGAGGTACCATCCGGGTTGGTCACGCGGGCGACCAAGCCCGTGAGCGTGGCGCTCGACGGCACGCGGACCTCGAACGTGGTGAGGCCCTCGTCGTCGGTGTCGAGCACGACGTACGACGAGCGGCTGTCCTGGTAGAACACCCACGACTGCGGCTGTCCGAACGGGGTCGCGGAGAACTCGTGTTCGTAGGTCACCTCCTCGTTGAGGAGCACGCCGTTGGCGTCGGGGTAGCGCGCCTCGTAGTCCGCGAGGTCTACCGATGGCGCCGTAGCGGGGAGCGTAACCGGCGCGCTGACGAACTGCGAGACGCCGGACGAAACGGCACAGCCCGAGAAGACAAGCAGGGAGGCGAGGGCTCCCCAACGGGGAATCAGGGCTGAAAGCCGGGAGAAAGCAGGCATCGAGGGGAGAGGCGTGGAGGGGAACGCAGAGGGCGCGGCGGGATGGTGTCGTAAGTGACGGTCCGTCGGAATCGGGTCGAGTTACCGTGGCGTGCCGCTCGGGCTCGTGCCGCTGCCCGTGCTACCAGGGGCTACGTCGTCGGAGGACGGAGCAGCGTCCGGAATCGGCACGGCATCGGGCGCAGCGCGGAGGGTGAACACAGCGCGGCGGGCCCCGAGGTAGTCCCGTACGAAGGCGAGGAACGGGGCCTTGTCGGCCCCCGCGAACCGCTTGGCCTCGACCGCCAGGCGGTACTCGGCACGGAGCCGTCCCGGCTCGGGCTGCGTCACCTCGCTCGTGAACGTCCCGAAGGTCTGCGACCCGTCCGAGGAGGCCGCCACCATGCGCGACGAGTCCGGCGCTGCCGCCCAACCGGGCGCGTCGAGGTCGAGGGTCGCCTGGGCGTAGGGGCGCATGGAGACGGCGACCGGGAGCGCGTCGTCCTCGCGGTCGAGCAACTCGCGGGCGAAGACGCGGAAGGGGGCCTGCGGGAGGTAGCGGCGCGTGGGCGAGGCGACGATCCAGTCGCTCAGGTCGGCGTCGGCACGGAAGGTGACCGAGGTAGCGTCCTCGTCCACCGGGATGAAGCGGTCGAAGGCCAGGTTGTAGAAGAGTGCGCCCACGGACGCGGAGAGCATGTTTTCGAGGTCGAGCGGCGAGGTCGCCTGGCGCAGCCGCTGGACCTCCTCGAAGTAGCCGCCTCGCAGCGTGACGGTCGCGATGGCCGACTCGGGCTGGTCGAGCGCACCGGTGAAAGCGACCTCCACGTAGGGTGCGCGCGGCGCAGACGGGATACGCACGCGTTCGGTCGTCGCGTCGCCCATCACGAGCGCCTGCGTGCCGACGAGGTACTCCGGCAGCGCCTCGAAGGGCGCGTGCTGCGCCGTCGGGTCGAAGAAGTGGCGGCGGCCCTCCGCATCGTCGTAGGCCGCGATGACGTGGTTGTAGAGGCCGAAGCTCGTCCCCGCAAACTCAGGCTGCGGCGTCGTAGCGACGAGCACCGTGTGAACGTCGATGCCCAGCGATGCGGCGAGGGCGCGGATGAGGAACGCCTTGTCCTTGCAGTCGCCGAAGCCGTTGGCGAGCGTCCGCGCAGGCGGGCGGGGCACAAAGGCATGCTCGCCGCGCTCGTCGGCAATGTAGCGGACGGTGGACCGGACGTGGTCGTAGAGCGCCTTCACGGTGGCGAGGTCGGTGTCCTGCCGCAGCGCCTCCGCCTGCGCGTCGAGGTCGGCTCCGCTCATCGGGACGGTGACGAGTTGCGTGTACCAGGCTCCGAAGGCCTCGGGGGAGACAGGGTTGATCGGCCCGTCGGGGCCCGTCAGCGTCATGAGCACCGCGGCGTGGTAACCTCCGTGCGGGGCAAAGTCGAGATCCTGCGCCCGCCCACGCCCCTGAAACTGCAGCCGCGTCGTCCGCTCCCCAGGCTCGACCTCGTAGACGATGCCATCGCCAGGCACGAATACGTCGAACTGGACGGCCACGTCGACGGGATGCTTCACGACGACCTCGAACGCGTGGAGAGAGTCGGCGTTGGGCACGTAGAGCACCGGCAGGTACGCAGGCTCGACGTAGGTCCGTTCGTAGCTGTACGTCACCTGGTCGCCCGGCTCGACGGTGTCGGCGAGGCGCACCGTGTGGGCGAAGCCACTCGATAGGAAGACGTCCTCGAACTCGGGGCGATACTCGCCGTGGCGATCCTGCTCCACCGTCCGCCGGTTCACCTTCGCCTTGAGCTTCTCGACGGGCGCGAAGAACTGCTCGTAGACGAACACGTCCGAGGCGAGCGCGCCCCGTTCGGTGAGCGGGGCATACCGGACGCGGACCTCCTCCTGCAACTCGTAGCGGCCGTCGCGCTTCCGATCCAGCTCGAAGATGTGCTGCGCCTCGTAGACCGCCTGGACGTCGGCGGACGACGACACGGATGCTGGGGCATCGACCAGCGGCGACGTAGCAGACGAGGACGCTGCATGGGCAGGCAGGCTCCAACACAGCAGACCAGCGCAGAGCACGAGGCTCCGCAGCGCGCACGTGCGCGAGCAGGGAGGGACGGACATGACGAGGAGGGTGAGGGCAGAAGGCCAGCGCTTCGAGGTCCCGCTCTCAGCAGCGCACGAGGGGCGAATATAGGCGGTCGTCAGGCTCCATCCTACTCCCAACGCGTTATTGACGGAGACCTGCCCCAGGCGATACC
>JBCCRG010000302.1:0-5060 GCA_039208155.1 Bacteroidota bacterium
GGGCTGGAGAAGAAGAACAAGCTCATCTCGCCCGAGGAGAAGGAGATCGTGGCCTACCACGAGGCGGGCCATGCCGTGACTGGCTGGTTCCTGGAGCACACGGACCCCGTCATCAAGGTGTCGATCGTGCCCCGGGGCCTCGCCGCGCTGGGCTTCGCGCAGTCGCTGCCGGACGAGCGCTACATCACGACCAAGCAAGCCTACCTCGACCAGATGACGATGACGATCGGCGGTCGTGTCGCTGAGGAGATCAAGTTCGGCCACCTCTCGTCGGGTGCGTCCAACGACCTGCAGCGGATCACGCGCACCGCCTACGGCATGATCGTGCAGCTCGGCATGAGCGAGAAGGTCGGCCACGTCAACTTTGACCCAGGGCGCGAGCAGCAGAACTCGTTCTACAAGCCCTACTCCGACAAGACTGCCGAGTTGATCGACGCGGAGGTGAAGCGGGTCATTGACGAGGTACACGAGCGGGCGCACCGGCTCCTTCGCGAGAAGAACGAGGTGTTCGAGGCGCTCGCGCAGGCGCTGCTGGAGAAGGAAGTCCTCAACGAGAACGACCTCAAGGAGGTGCTCGGCGAGCGGCCCTACAAGCGCCCGATCTACGACCGCGAGGGTGAGCCGCCCGCCGACCTCGACGCCGTCAGTGGCGGCGACGGGGCCGTGGTGGAGCCCGATCAAGTCGAGCCGGACCAAGCCGAGCCGAACGCGTGACCTGCACCGAGCGGGAGGTGCGCGTACGGAGATAAGGGCGTCGTCCCGCGAGGCGCTGATCCGTACCACCTACCTCCCGTTTGTCATGCTCGTTCGTCTTCTCATGGCAGGGGCGCTCGTCTGCGCTCTCACCGCCGTAGTTCCGGCCGCCCACGCGGACACCGCTCCGTCCACCTCGGAGCCCTCCGTCTCATTCATCGTCGTCCAGAACACGCACACCGTGCAGGTGGAGTATCGCTCCCGTTCCGGTGCGCTGCGTCAGGCACGCGTCACGGTCCGCCCCACAGAGCGCGGCGGACGCGCAGCCTGGGCACGCAATCTCAGCGCTGTGTTCTTCACGGCACCCCGCAGCACGCCCGGGCTGGACCGACACAGCCTCGCCGACCGCATCATCGAGGTCGAGCGCGACGGGGAGACCTTCGTCGGGACGGGGCTCGTGCCCGCCCCGGAGTACCTGCGCGAGTTCTTGCTCCGGAGCGGCCGCACGACGCACGGCTTCCTGATGCCGCTGAGCGGAGCCGACGATCCCCCGGTCGACGACCCACCCAAGGACGACCCGCCTGCCGATGATCCGCCCGCAGACGATGACTGCTCCTGTGCCGGATGTATGGAGATCTGCGACCCGTGGACGTGCGAATGCGACGACCCGGATCCGTTCCCTGAAACAGAGGGGTTCGAGTCGAGTGGGCGAGGCGTCTCATTCGGCATCTGAAGCATCTCTGAGCGTTATCGGGGCCGCTTCATCTGAACCAGGGGTGGAGCGGCTCGTTTATGGAGGAAGGATGCAGCGCAGTGACAATTGATATAGACCAAAGTATCACATTGCATCCTGTCGAGAAGGCTGATACAGGCTGAAAGCGCCCCTTCGTGGTTTATGCACAGCGTGCCGGTTGGCTGGGCTGGGCAAGCTCCGTACCTTTCTTTCCTGTCTCCGCGCCAAAGTTTGCTCGCGAGACAACCGCTTTCGCTTCGGGAATTCGCCCGGAGCACCCCCCAAGAAACTGACCTCTCGTACGGCGTGCCTACGATTCAGCAGCTGGTCCGCAAGGGCCGCACCCCCAAGAAGGCGAAGAAGACCGCGCGGGCCCTCCAGGGCAACCCGCAGCGGCGCGGCGTCTGCACCCGCGTCTACACGACGACCCCCAAGAAGCCGAACTCGGCCCTCCGCAAGGTGGCGAAGGTTCGCCTCACGAACGGCATCGAGGTGATCGCCTACATCCCCGGCGAAGGCCACAACCTTCAGGAGCACTCCATCGTGCTCGTGCGCGGTGGTCGTGTGAAAGACCTCCCCGGTGTGAAGTACCACATCGTGCGCGGCGCACTCGACACGGCCGGCGTCGCCGACCGCAAGCAGAGCCGCTCGAAGTACGGCGCCAAGAAGCCGAAGAAGTAGCCTTTTTGTCATGGGTCATCGGTCCCTCGTCCCTGGTTGGGGCGCCATGTCGGAGAAAACGACAAGGGACCAATGACAAAAGACCAATGACCACCGACTATGCGTAGAAAGCAAGCAGAAAAGCGGATTCCGGTCCCTGATCCCATCTATGGGGACGTGACCGTCGCCAAGTTCATCTCCGCCATCATGCGCGACGGCAAGCGCAGCCTCGCCCAGAAGATCGTCTACGGCGCGTTCGACACCGTCGAGGAGCGCACCGGCGAGCCGGGCGTGGAGATCTTCCGCAAGGCGATCAACAACATCGCCCCGCTCGTGGAGGTCCGCAGCCGCCGCGTGGGTGGTGCGACCTACCAGGTGCCGATCGAGGTGCGTCCCGAGCGCCGGACCTCGCTCGCCTTCCGCTGGCTCATCCAGTTCGCGCGCGCGCGCGGCGACAAGAGCATGACCAACCGCCTCGCCGCCGAGATCCTCGCAGCGAGCCGCGGCGAAGGCAACGCGGTCAAGAAGAAGGACGACACGCACCGCATGGCCGAGGCCAACAAGGCGTTCTCGCACTTCCGTTTCTAGGCCAAGTCGAGGCCCAAGCCCTTCGCGATTTCTTACCCGTTCGATCCCGAACGAACCTAGGGTCTCGGCATACGAGGTCTGCTAACCGCACCCCTCCCGCCGCACCCAACCACGACCACTGTCATGAGCTTGACTGGCAAATCATTCTCGCTTGAGCGGACGCGCAACATCGGCATCTCGGCCCACATCGACGCGGGCAAGACGACGACGACCGAGCGCATCCTCTACTACACCGGGCGCACCCACCGCATCGGCGAAGTCCACGAGGGCGGCGCCACGATGGACTGGATGGAGCAGGAAAAGGAGCGCGGCATCACGATCACGTCGGCCGCGACCACCGCTGAGTGGAAGGACCACCGCATCAACATCATCGACACGCCTGGGCACGTCGACTTCACCGTCGAGGTGGAGCGCGCCCTCCGCGTGCTTGACGGGGCCATCGCGCTCTTCTGCTCCGTCGGCGGCGTCGAGCCGCAGTCGGAGACGGTGTGGCGGCAGATGAACAAGTACAACGTCCCGCGCATCGCGTTCGTCAACAAGATGGACCGCACGGGCGCGGACTTCGCCAACGCCGTTCAGATGATGAACGAGCGCCTGAGCGCCAACGCCGTTCCAGTCCAGATCCCGATCGGCGAGGGCGGCATGTTCCGCGGCGTCATCGACCTCATCGAGAACAAGGCCATCGTCTGGGACGACTCGACGCAGGGCGCAACCTGGGACGAGATCGAGGTGCCCGACGACCTCCGCACGGTTGCTCGCAAGTGGCGCATCAACCTCCTGGAGGCTGTCGCTGAGCACGATGACGACCTGCTGATGCAGTACCTCGAAGGCGAGACCATCGCTCCCGAGGACATCAAGCGTGTCGTCCGCGAAGCCACGCTCTCGATCGACATCACGCCAGTCTTTTGCGGCTCCGCCTTCAAGAACAAGGGCGTGCAGCGCCTGCTCGACGGCGTCATCGACTACCTCCCGAGCCCGCTCGACGTGCCGCCGCTCACGGGCAACCGCCCGCGCAGCGAAGAGGAAGTCACGCGCCTCCCCGACCCCGACGGCCCGCTCGCGGCCATCGCGTTCAAGATTGCGACTGACCCCTACGTCGGCCGCCTCACGTTCGCGCGCGTCTACTCGGGCACGCTCAACAAGGGTGACTCGCTCATCAACGCGACCAACGAGAAGAAGGAGCGCGCCGGCCGCCTCATGTTCATGCACGCGAACACGCGTGAGGACGTAAACCAGGTCAAGGCGGGCGACATCTGCGCCATCGTCGGTCTCAAGCAGACCAAGACGGGCGATACGCTCTGCGACCCGAGCGACCTCGTCGTGCTGGAGTCGATGGACTTCCCCGAGCCGGTCATCCGCATCGCCATCGAGCCGAAGACCAAGGCTGACATCGACAAGCTCGGCACCGGCCTGCAGAAGCTCGCCGAGGAGGACCCGACGTTCAAGGTGTCTACCGACGAGGAGACTGGCCAGACGCTGATCGCGGGCATGGGCGAGCTCCACCTCGAGATCATCGTGGACCGCCTCAAGCGCGAGTTCAAGGTCGAGGCCAACGTCGGCAAGCCGCAGGTGGCCTACCGCGAGGCGATCACGTCGTCCGTCGACCACAAGTACACGCACAAGAAGCAGTCCGGTGGGCGCGGTCAGTTCGCGCACGTCGAGGTCGAGTTCATCCCGACCGACGACGGTGTCGGCTTCGAGTTCATCGACGAGATCAAGGGCGGGTCGATCCCGCGCGAGTTCATCCCGTCGGTGGAGAAGGGCATCGCCAGCGCGCTCGACCAGGGCCCGCTCGCGGGCTACCCGATCGAAGGCATCAAGGCACGCCTCTACGACGGCAAGTTCCACGCGGTCGACTCCGACCAGATGTCGTTCGAGATCGCGGGCCGCATGGCCTTCCGCGAGGCCGCGCGCCGCGCGAAGCCGGTCATCATGGAGCCGTACATGGACGTCGAGGTGATCACGCCCGAAGAGTACATGGGCGACGTGATCGGCGACCTCAACTCCCGCCGCGGCCGCATCGAGTCGATGGGCCAGCGCAACGACGCGCAGGTCATCAAGGCGATGGTCCCGCTGAGCGAGATGTTCGGCTACTCGACCGACCTGCGCTCGATCACGCAGGGCCGCGCGCTCTACTCGATGCAGTTCGACCACTACGAGGAGACGCCGAAGTCGATCGCTGAAGAGATCGTCGCCTCTAAGTCCGCGATGGTCGCTTAGGCCCGAACGCCTGAGCACCGCCGCCAAACCCCACTCTGACAACCACCCCGGACGCGGGAGCGTCCACTTCCGCTAACACAGACGCTCCCCACTCGGGGCGAAACCAACTCCAGTTATGGCTAAGGAAACGTTCCAGCGCACCAAGCCCCACGTCAACGTCGGCACC
>JBCCRG010000303.1:0-5059 GCA_039208155.1 Bacteroidota bacterium
CGGTGCGAGGTCGCCCCGTGCGGTGTCGATGGTCTTCGCCATCTCGCCGAGGATGTGGTCGCGGCCCTGCTTGGCCTGGCTGAGGGCCGTCTCCATCGTCGAGCGCTGGAGCCCGTCGATCTTGATGTCCATCTGGCAGGCCGTGATGCCGTCCACGGTGCCGGTGACCTTGAAGTCCATGTCGCCGAGGTGGTCCTCGGTGCCAAGGATGTCACTCAGGACGGCCACACGGTCGCCATCAGCGATGAGGCCCATCGCGATACCCGCGACCGGCTTCTTGATCGGCACGCCGGCGTCCATGAGCGCGAGCGAGCCGCCGCAGACCGATGCCATCGACGAGGAGCCGTTCGACTCCAGGATGTCCGAGAGAACGCGCACGGTGTACGGGAATTCCTCGGCGGTCGGGAGCATCGGCTTGAGCGCGCGCTCGGCGAGGTAGCCGTGGCCGATCTCGCGGCGGCCGGGGCCGCGCAGGAACTTCGCCTCGCCCGTTGAGAAGGGCGGGAAGTTGTAGTGCAAGTAGAACCGCTTGTCCTCGGTGTCGAAGACCTGGTCGACGGCCTGCACGTCGCGGCCGGTGCCGAGCGTGATCGACACGAGCGACTGCGTCTCGCCGCGCGTGAAGACGGCCGAGCCGTGGGCGCGGGGCAGGTAGCCGACCTCGCTCCAGATAGCGCGGACCTCGTCGGTGGCGCGGCCGTCGAGGCGGCGGCCCTCGCCGAGGATCATCTCGCGCATGACCTGGCTTTCGGCCTTCGAGAAGGCCTTCTTCGCGTCGCCGTAGGAGTAGGTATCCTTGTACAGCTCGACGCCCTGCTCGCCGTCCTCGGTGATCTCGAAGAGGGTATTCAGGAGGTCGGTGCGGATCTCGCGGATACCGTCGTAGAAGGTGGCCTTCGCGTAGGGCTTGCGGAGGTGCGCCTCGACGGCGTCCTTGACGCGGCCGTAGATGTCCTCGATCAGCGCCGGGTCGGGCGCGGTCGTGGTGTACTCCATCGGCGCGATGGCACCGCGGTCGGCTTCGTACTTGGCGCGCAGTTCCTTGATGCCTGCGATGATCGTCTTGATGGCGTCGTGGGCGAAGTCGAAGGCGTCCATCATGGCGTCTTCGGAGACCTCGTCCATCTCGCCCTCGACCATCACGAGCGCGTCGTCTTTGCCCGCGACCACGAGATCGAAGTCGCTCTCGGCGCGCTCCGCCTTGGTCGGGAAGAGCACGAACTCGCCGTCGACGCGGCCCACGCGGACGTGCGCGGTTGGGCCGTCGAACGGAGCACCCGTGACGCTGAGCGCCGCCGAGGCGCCGACGCCGCCGAGCATGTCGGCATCGATCTCGGTGTCGGCCGAGTAGACGCCGGTGATGATCTGGACTTCGTTGATGAAGCCGTCCGGGAAGAGCGGGCGGATCGTGCGGTCAATGAGGCGACTCGTGAGCACCTCCTTGTCCGAAGGGCGGTTCTCGCGCTTGAGGAAGCCGCCAGGGAATTTGCCCGCGGAGGAGTACTTCTCGCGGTAGTCGACCGTGAGCGGGAAGAAGCTCTGGCCCTCGCGCACGTCGTCAGCGACGACGACGGTCGTGAGCACCATCGTGTCGCCCATGCGGACGACGACGGAGCCGGTCGCCTGCTTGGCAAGGCGGCCGGTTTCGATGTGGATGGTCTTGCCGCCCACCTCGATGGTTTGCGTGATTGCGTTGTTCATACGGTACAGTATGGGTTGGGGGATGCACCGTACTGTGAGGAGGCCCACGCCGTTCGTCGGCTCAGGTGAGCCGCGTCGGGAATCAGTTTCAATCGAACGATGGCCAGCGGATGCGGAGGCAGCCTGGGCTGGAGATCGCTCGGTGGGAACTGACTGCCGAGACGGGGGCAGCGGTCACAGGGGGTGCGGGGTGTGGAGCACCTTGCTCCATCGGAGTAAAAATAGCGCTTCTGCGAGGCGACGTTTGTTGGAGGCCAACGGAACGTGCGGGGCAAAAACGGGAGCGGCGGCTCCTCGGGTGAGGAGCCGCCGCCGGGTGGGCTATTTGCGGATGCCCAGTTCCTTGATGACGGTGCGGTAGCGCTCGATGTCCTTGGCCTTGAGGTAGTCCAGGAGACGGCGGCGCTTGCCAACGAGTTTGAGCAGGCCGCGCCGGGACGTGTGGTCCTTCGGGTTCTGCTTCATGTGCTCCGTAAGCTCAGCGATGCGCTTGGAGAAAATGGCGATTTGGACCTCCGGCTTCCCGGTGTCCTTCTCATTCGCCCCGAACTGGGCGATGAGCTCTTGCTTGCGTTCTTTGGTGATCATGCCACCTCGTTAGATGCTACGATGCTAAGGAAGTGGACGGGCGGAGCGGAGTTCGGTCGCGAGCGGGATATCGTTGAGGGATCGCCGGGTGGTGGAGCGAAAACAGCGTGCTCGTCGCAGGTGAGAGTCTACGCCGCGAAGGTCGTGCCGTTCGTGAGTTCCGGCGCGGTTCGCGCGAAGAAGCGCCGAAGATAGCGCCGCCGTTTCGCTGTCAGCGAAGAAGCAAGCCGTGGCCGGATAGCATGTCAAGCACTCCCCTGCTCTTCACGCTTTACTCCTCGCTCTTCACTCATCCCTGTAGGATCGTCTCCGCCGCTCGGCGGTCCTCCCCAAGCTGCGCGACCAGCGCGTCGATGCCGTCGAAGCGGCGCTCGTCGCGGAGGCGGGCGACGACGTGGACGCGCAGCCGCTCGCCGTAGAGGTCGCCCGCGAAGCCGAACAGGTGCGCCTCGATGCGGACGGCCCCGTCGGTGACGAAGGTGGGCCGTGCGCCGATGTTCATCATGGCGTCGTAGCGGGTCACCGGACCGCGCGTGCCCTGCGCCCCCCTCCCGTGAGCAGGCCCTTCGTGATCGACGCGGACCGCATAGACGCCGGGCTTCGGGATGAGCTTGCGCGCCTCCTCCGGGTGGATGTTGGCGGTCGGGTACCCAATCGTGCGCCCGCGCTGGTCACCGCGCACGACGGTCCCAGCGAAGCTGTACGGCCGCCCGAGCAGGTCGGCCGCGCGTGCCGCGTCGCCGTCGTCGAGGAGGGCCGCGCGGATCTTGGTCGAGCTCACTGTCACGCCCTCCACGAGGTGGGCGGGGATGACGTCCACGGAGAAGCCATGCTGCGCGCCCAGCGTGTCGAGCAGCGCCCGGTCGCCGCGCCGGTTGCGCCCGAACCGGTGGTCGTAGCCGATCACGATCTCGCGGAGGCCCACCGTGTCGAGCAGGACCTCCTGGACGTACGCCTCGGGTTCGAGCAGCGAGAGGTCGCGCGTGAACGGGAGCACGACGAAGCGGTCGAGCCCGAGCGCCTCGAAGGCGTCGGCGCGCTCGGCGAGCGTGGTCAGGAGCGGGATGCGCTGCGCCGAGAGTACCTCGCGCGGGTGCGGGTCGAACGACACGACCGTCGCGACGCCGCCCGTCTGCTGGGCGTGCTCGACGAGGTAGCGCACGATGGCCTGGTGGCCCGTGTGGACGCCGTCGAACGTGCCCGTCGTGACGACAGCGCGCGGGTCGCAGGTGATCTGGGCAGGGCCAAACTGGCGGAGCACGAGCGGACGAGGGGAGCGTGTCACGGGGCGAGAAATGGAGGTCGGAAAAGGTACGGCGGCAGCAGCGCGCAGACATTGCCCCTGACCACCTTGTCGGCCTTTGTCCTACGAGTTGTCGGCGGGCTTCCTACGCGGGCTGGTCGTGATCGCGTGGTCCGACTCCACGTGCTTCGCACATACCCTGCAGTTCACGGTTCTTGCACCCTTTCCCACACTGCCATGTCTACCGCCATGCGGCGGACGCGGACCACCTTGACGCTACTCGGCACCGTCGGTGTAGCACTCTTCCTGGTCTTCTCCGCCCCTCGCTTCAGCGACGCCTCCAGCCACCGCGAGGCCCCGCTGATCGCCAACGACCCGCTCGCGGACAACACGGACCTCTACGCGTTCGTCTCCCCCGACGACCCCGAGACGGTCACCATCGTGGCCAACTACATCCCCCTCGAACTCCCCGACGGAGGCCCCAACTACATCACGTTTGGCGAGAACATCGCCTACTACATCCACATCAAGAACCAGCCGTCCATGGGCCCGCTCGGCTCAGCGACGGACGACATCACCTACCGCTTCACGTTCGAACTCACAAACGAGGACCCGACCACGTTCTTCAACATCCGCCTCGGGCAGCAGAACCTGAAGGCGACCTACACGATGGAGAAGAGCACCGACGGCGGCGCTTCGTTCACGACCGTCCTCTCCGACGGCATCGTGCCGCCGAACAACATCGGGCCGCGCTCCATTGAGGACGCGACCGTCGGCCTAGGCACGACCTATACCCAGCTCACGCAGGACGCCATCGCGACCTCGTCGGACGGGGTCCGTGTCTTCGCCGGGCCGCGCGACGACCCGTTTTTCGTCGACCTCGGCGGCATCTTCGACGTGGGCAACGTGCGGCAGGACTTCGGGCCCAACGCCTCGAACCCGCAGAACGCGCGCGACGCCGTGGCCGGGTACAACACCCACGCCATCGTCCTCCAGATCCCGATCTCGTCGCTCCAGAAGGACGGCCTATCGGCATCGCAGGCGGACGACATCCTCGACGGCGACTTCGTGATCGGCGTGTGGGCCTCGGCCAGCCGCCCCCGCGTGACGACGCTCTCGTCGGACGGCTCCGCGCCGACCGTCTCAGGCGACCTCGTGCAGGTGTCGCGCCTCGGGAATCCGCTCGTCAACGAGGCCATCATCCCGATTGGCGACAAGGACCGCTGGAACGCCGTCACGCCCTACAGTGCCGAAGAGCAGGAGTTTGTGCAGTACTTCGCCAACCCGGAGCTCGCCCTCTACATGGGCAACGGCGCCTTCGGACCGGCCGTCCCCGCGCTCAGCGGCGACCTCGTCATCCCGATGAACTCCTATCCTGCCGTTGGTGACGTCGACGGTGACGGCTCTGCCGGGTTCGACTTCAACAACGGGGCCGACGGCGTCTTCGACCTCGTGGAGGCGGGCGCCGACCTGTCCGGGACAGCGTTCGCCGTGCCGCTTCAGCCCGGGCTCGCGGGTGACGACCAG
>JBCCRG010000304.1:0-5057 GCA_039208155.1 Bacteroidota bacterium
ATCGGTTCATCGGAGCGCGAGGTCAGGGGCGGGTATCGGTCGCCTCCGCGTTGACGAAGGGCATAAGCACAGTGGGGTCGAGCAATGGCAGCGCCGCCCCGTCCTGCTCCGTGGCAGCCGGCAGGCCGAACACGGCCGCCACGAACGACTCGCCCGGTTCGGTCTCCACGCCCGCGACGATACCGAAGCCAATCACGGCGAGCAGCACACCGAACGCCACGCGGACGAATACCCAGCGCAGCGCTTCGTACGACAGCAGCGCAGGCGAGGTCGCCTGCACGGGTGCCGCCCCGTTGAGGCGACGCAGAACGCGGTCTGAGAAATAAGGACCGAACGAAGGAGCGGTGCTCGCTTCGAGCGCAGCGCTCATCGCGGCAACGCGCGCGTAGTCGGCGCGGAGGTCAGGGTCGGCGGCGAGTTGGGCACGCAGCGAGGCTGCTTCCGCGTCGGGCAGTTCGCCGCGATGCAGCCGGTAGAGCCGTTCGAGAAGGACGTTCATGGTAGGGCATGTCGTAGGTGTAGCGATGCAGCCAGAAGCGGGACGGGGTTGGTCGGCGGGACGGGGTGGCGGTCAATCGGGTGCGCAGATCAGGAGGGAAGATCGGCGTCGTCCGGGCCTATGTCGAGGGCGGCGAGTGGCCCCTTCAGCGAGGCCAGCGCCCGCGACAGGCGCGACATCACGGTGCCCGGTGGTACGCCGAGCGCCGCGGCGGTTTCGTTGGTGGAGAGCCCCTGCAGCATCCGCAGCACGACGACCGCGCGGTGCTTTGGCGCGAGCCCCTGCACGGCCTGCGTCACCAGGGCCACCCGCTCGCGACGGTTGAGGTGGTCGAAGGCCGTGACGGTGTCGGCAGGCTCGGGCGGCGGGGTGGCGAGGTGGCTGCGGGGGACAAACCGCCGCGTCCACGAGCGCTGGCTGCGGAGGGCCTTCAAGGATTGGTTGATGGCGATGCGCGTGAGGTAGGTCCCCACGCCCGAGTCGCCCCGGAAGCGGTCGAGCGACTCGTAGAAGCGGATGAACGTCTCCTGGCCCACGTCGTCAGCTTCAGGCACCCGCCCGAGCATGCCGATTACGGTCGCCGCCACCCGCCCCTCGTAGCGCTCGACGAGTACGCGGAATGCCCACGTCTCGCCCTCGCGGACCTGGCGGATCAGCACCTCGTCCGAGGGCGGCGGGGCGGGACGATGCATAGGGCGGGACGGGCGTCGGCGCACGCGCGCCGGGCGGGACGCACGGGGGAGGCTGGGCACGAGCAGGAGCCGTTGGTTTTGAGGTTTGACCCCGTCTTCCTGGCGTCCATTCCATTCGCCAACGAAAAGGGACGCCGAATCGTGCACGCTTGGCCGAAAAAGACCGGCTCGTAGCCAATGCGCCGCGCGATGGAATGAACCCGCGCGACAGGGGGTCTACTGACTGTCGCCGCTCACTCTAGTCCTTTCGCGTGTCGACGCGGCCCGCTCTCGCTGCCCGTGGAGCACGCTAGCCCAGCTCGGTCGGCCCGGGGCCAGATCACCACCGCGCTACGCGGGCGGCGTGGCCGCGTTCTCCCACCTACCCCCTGCTGTACACGATGCGTCCCTTCGCTTGCCGCCTCCTGTTGCTCTCATGCGCGTTCGCCCTCCTGCTGCCGGCTGCGACGGCTTGGGCCCAGGACCGTGAGCGGCCCACCGCCGACGAACTCGCCACCGACTTGACCATCAGCCTGGTCCGCCACATGGACTTGACGCCAAAGCAGACGACGGAGGTGCGCCCTGTCATGCAGGACCACGCTGTGCAGATGCTGGAGATCATGCCGGAGAACCCTAGCATGTTCTCCATGATGCGGGTGCGCGGCCAAGTCAACGACCTGATGGCGTCGACCAACGAGCGGCTCTTGCCGCTGCTCACGGACGTGCAGGCTGCGCAGTTGGACGACTACTGGGATGCGCAGCGCAAGGCGATGCGCGAGCGCATGGGGCGCTAGCTGCATCCAGCGTTGTTGCTGTACCTCTGCTCTTGCGAGTCGAGCGACGAGCCATCCATGCCTATCGCTGCACGGCCAGCAGCGTGATGTCGTCGAAAGCCGCACCGCCTTGGGTGAACGCCTCGAGCGCATCCAGCGTGCGGTCCAGGAGTACGTCGGCAGCGTCTGCGTCTGCGGCAAGGTGCGCCAGCAGGCTAGCTTCGGAGAAGAACGCCCCCGTTTCGTCCTGCGCGTCGGTCGCTCCATCGGTGAACGCGACGAACCGCTCTCCGACGGCCAGCGTGGCGTCGGCCGTTTCGAAGGGCAGGTGTGGGAGGAGCCCGAGTGCGGGACCTGTTGGGTCCAGGCGAGTGCGCACGGTGTCACCGCTCACAATGGCCGGAGCGTCATGGCCGCCGTTTACGTAGACGAGGCGCCCCGTTTCAGGATCGAGGAGCGCGAGGACGACCGTCGCGAACATGTTGGCGTCGCCGTGGGTGGTGGCGATGTAGTCGTTGACCGTGTGGACCGTCGTGCGGACGTGCTCGGCGTCCGTCCGGCCCGTGGGTCGCGCCTGGGCCGTGGACCGGAGGAGGCTGCGGAAGAGGGTCATGAAGAGCGCCGCGCCGACCCCTTTGTCGCACACGTCGGCGATGACGAGCGCGATGCGCCGGGTGCCCGCGCCGTCGTCCACCCAGAACGCGTCGTAGAAGTCGCCCGCCACCTCGCGCGCCGGGCGGAAGCGCGCGGCGAGGTCCCACCCGGGGGCCGTCGGTAGCTCGCTGGGCAGAAACCCTCGTTGGATCTGCCGCCCGATTTCGAGTTCGCGCGACAGGCTTTCCGTGTAGGCGCGCTGCCGGTCGTAGAGCCGCTTCACGGCCAGGCTCGCCTCGACGCGCGCCCGGAGTAGCGTCGCGTTGAAGGGCTTGGGGAGGTAGTCCGCCGCGCCCAGCTTGATGCAGCGGATGATGCTCTCCATCTCGTCGAGCGCCGAAATCATGATGACGGGGATGTGCCGCCGCTCAGGATCGTCCTTGAGACGCTGGAGCACCTCATAGCCGTTCATCTCCGGCATCATCACGTCGAGCAGCACGAGGTCGAACACACCCGTCGCCGTCATCGCGAGCGCCTCGCGGCCGTCGTGCGCCACGGCGACTTCGTAGCCTCGTTTACGCAGCCGCCGCGAGAGCATGTCGCGGTTCATCTCGTTGTCGTCCACCACGAGCAGCCGCGCCGCAGCCACCGCGGTCGTTTGTGATTCAGCAGAGGGAGCCAGGTCTAGCATGGGGCGAGCAGGCGTTCGAGGTAGGGTAGCTGGACCTCTGCGGCTTCCTCACCTTTGCGGATCAGCTCTGGGATCAGATGGGCGTCGGTCAGGCGGATCGACTCGCCGAGGTCGGGCATGACCGGGACGATCTCAGCGTGGTGGACGGCGCTGTAGAAGGCGTAGGTCGAGCGGATGAGGTGGTTGATCATGATCGAGGTCGTCCGCCCGACAAGCCCCGAGAACGACGCGATGGCCGCGCTCTGGTGGTTCTCGAAGCCCATCGCGATGATGACCTCGCAGCCCTCGCGGATCGCCACGTCGATGGGGAGCGGGTTCGACGTGCCGCCGTCGATGAGCACGCGGCCGTCCACCTTCCACGGGCGCAGCAGCAGCGGCAAGGCGATGCTCGCGCGTACTGCGTCGGCTACCCGGCCTTGGTCGAGCACGACCGTCTCGGAGGTGTGGAGGTCCGACGCCACGACGTGCAGCGGCACGGTCGCTTGCTCGAAGGTAGCGTCGCCGAAGATCTCGACGAGGGCGCGGCTGAGGGTGCGGTCGTCGAGCAGCCCGACGCGCTCGTGGAAGCCGAACAGACGCGGCATGGCCCAGCGCAGCACCGAACGGTAGCGGACGCTCGTGAACACCTGCCCCCACAACCGCAGCGTCAGTTCCTCGGCCTCGTCCACGGTCTTCCCGAGGGCGAGCGTCGAGCCGAACACGCTGCCACCGCTGCACCCGACGACGAGGTCGACCTCGATGCCGGCGCGTTCGAGCACACGCCAGAGCCCCAATGCCGCCACACACCGGATCCCTCCCGACCCGATAACGAGCGCGACTTTCGGCTTGGCAGACCGTGCGCGGTGTGGAATCGTCGCTGCCATACAATTGCTACGTCTGGATGTCTCCACGCCTCGGTGTTGCGTGTTGCGTGTTTTTCCCGCTTCGTCAGAGCAGCCTACTTCGATCCGATACGCAACACGCAACACGAACCATGTGCTGGGACGCCGAACCGGCCAGGCTTGCTGTGACCTAGCATGGCGCCGTCATGCTGGGGTCGCCAGAAGGCGTTTGAGGTACGGCACCGCCTGCTCCGCCGCGCGCTCGCCCTCTTCGATGACGTACGGGATCTTGCCCGTGTCGAAGAGCCCGACGCGTTGGGTGAACTCAGGCATCACCGGCAGGATTTCGGCGTGGTGCGCGAGGTTGTGGAACGCGTAGTTGGCGCGGTAGAGGTTGTTCGTGTAGATGCTCGTCACCTGGAAGGCGAACCGCAGCGCCGACGAGACGCGGCGCGGGTATTCCGCTTCGAAGCCCATCGTCAGGATCACGTCGGCGCCTTCCTGCATCGCCACATCCACAGGCATCGGGTCGCTGAGGCAGCCGTCGCACAGCATGCGCCCATCCACGGTCCGCGGCTTCCACACGAACGGTACCGCGATGCTCGCGCGGATCCCGTCGAGGAGCGCACCCTCGGAGAGCACGACGCGCTCGCCGTTGGCGAAGTCGGTCGCCACGATGCGCAGCGGGATCTGGGTGTCAGCATAGGTCTGGCCACCGAACGGCTCCTGCAGGGCCTTCATCGCAGGGCGGTCGTCCACCATCCCAAACGCGCCGTCGAACTTCATCCACCTCGGAAAGATGGCGCTGAGTATGGCGCGCGTGTCGCGCTTGGTCATCACCTTGCGCGTCCAGAGCGCGCGCGTCATCCGCTCCATGTCGTCGGTCGAGACGCCCAGCGCGAAGAGCGACGCGTAGAGGCTCCCGCCGCTGCACCCGACCGCGAAATCGACGGGGATGCTCTCGCGGTCGAGCACGCGCTTGAGGCCGATGGCCGCGGCGCACTTGAC
>JBCCRG010000305.1:0-5043 GCA_039208155.1 Bacteroidota bacterium
CAGCCGACGGTGGAGACCGCGAAATAAGGCGGCTCCGCTGCGAGAACGCTACGTCCCCCGGCGCTTCGGTGCCGGGGGATTTTTTTGTTGAAGGGGGTATGACAAAAACGTGTCACCGTAGAGCCGGATCTTGGTGCAAACGAACGGGACCGCACCTCTTCATCGGCTCCTTTTTCTTGTACCTCAGCCACGGCCAGTCTCATGTCCACAATCCTTGTTTCCCCCTCTGCCACGCTCGCCTCGGTGCCGCCCGTCGCATCGCTCGCGACGCCCAACACCACGCGCGCGGTCAAGCTCGTGATGGTCACGGGCGCAAACAACAACAAGTTCTACGACCTCACGGACAACGGCGACGGCACCTGCACAGCGCACTACGGCCGTGTCGGCACGGCAGGCTCGCGGCGGACGTATCCCATCGCGCAGTGGGACCGTAAGGTGCGCGAGAAAGTCCGCAAGGGCTACCGCGACGTGACGCACCTCTTCGCCACGAACGCGCCGAAGCAGGGCTTCGACATCCCCGATGCCCCCGTCCGCAGCCTCATCGGCGCGCTCACGCGGTATGCCACGCAGTCGATCCGCCGCAACTACCACGTCACCGCCGACCAGGTCACGGCGGCGCAGGTCGCCGAAGCGCAGGCGCTCCTCGACGGACTGACGACGCTCGTCCGCCAGCCCGGTGCGGGCCTCGCCGCGCTCAACCGGACGCTCCTCGACCTCTACACGGTCATCCCGCGCCGGATGGGCAACGTCCAGGACCACCTCCTCGACGCGCTGCCCAATCCGAACGACACGACTCCCATCGACACGCTCCTCGCCGACGAGCAGGCGACGCTCGACGTGATGGCGGGGCAGGTGAAGGTCAACACCCAGCGCGCGACGCTGCCCGACGCGCCGCAGACGCTCGAAGCCGCTATGGGCCTCCGCGTGGCCGTCGAAGACGACGTGGCCATGGTGAAGCGCATCCAGAAGCTGATGGGCGACGACGCCACGCTCTTCCGTCGCGCCTTCCGTGTCACCAACCTCCGCACGCAGGCCGCCTTCGACGACCACCTCACGGCGGCTGCGAACCCGCGCACAGGACTGCTTTGGCACGGCAGCCGCAACGAGAACTGGCTCTCGATCCTAGAGAGCGGCCTCGTCCTGCGCCCGGCGACCGCGCACATCACGGGCAAGATGTTCGGCTACGGCCTCTACTTCGCCGACCGCTTCCGCAAGTCGCTCGGCTACACGTCGGCGCGCGGGGCCTACTGGACGGGCGGGGGCAGCAGCCAGGCCTACCTCGCGCTCTACGCCGTTCACCTCGGCAAGGCGCTCACGGTGAAGAAGTGGGAGCCGTGGTGCTCGCACCTCACCGCGCAGTCGCTGGAGGCGCACGGGATGCTCAAGCGCCGCTACGACTCGACGCACGGCAAGGCCGGCCTCAGCCTCCAGAACAACGAGTACATCGTCTACCGCGAGGCACAGTGCACCGTGCGCTACCTCGTCGAGATCGAAGCCTGAGCACGCGCCCTCACCTTGCTCATTCCAACACCGACTCCACCCATGACCCACTACGTCCTCACGCCCGCCGCCGTCCGCGAAACCGCGCTCACCCTCATGCGCACGACGGGCACCACGACCACCCTCGAAATCAAGCATGCGCTCCGCGACCAAGGCTTCTGGGCTACCCAGTCCGACGTTTCCTCCGCGATGGACATCCTAGCGGGCGACCTCGGCTGGCTCTGGATCTCGAACGGCTTCTATCGGACCTACGCCCTCGCGGCTGACGCCCTCCGCCGCCTCATCTGGGCGAACTGACGGTGTATGGATACGCCCTGGATGTAGAGACGACTCGCTGAGGCGTCTCTACGGCGGTCCGCCGAGGCGTCGCCACTGCGGGGCGTTTTTGCCTCGGCGCACCGAGAGCCCTCACGGTGGTATCGCGCCTCGCTTCTCCGCGGAGGACGATACCGCCTCCGCCGTCCTGCCAAGGGTAGGGCTTGCATTGGAGATCAGCGCGCCCACGTCGATCGGTGAGCGCGCCGTACGTTGTCGATTCCTTGTCCGCCCCCGCTACTCGCTGCCATGCCCGCGCTCAGCGTCTTCGACATGCTCAAGGTCGGCGTTGGGCCGTCGAGCTCGCACACGCTGGGGCCGTGGCGGGCCGTCCAGCGGTGGCTGCGCGACCTCGACGCGGAGGTGCCGCTCGCGTCCGTCGAGCGCGTCCACCTCGACCTGTACGGCTCGCTCGCGCTCACCGGGCGCGGCCACTGCACCGACCAGGCGCTCTGCCTCGCCCTCCTCGGCTTCGAGCCGGAGACGATCCCCGTGGAGCAGATCCCCGCCTTCATCGCCGACCTCCACACGCACCGCCGCGTGAGCCTCGGCGGGGCCCCGGCGATCCCGTTCGATCCCGTGTCGGACATCGAATACCACAAGGCCGAGCGGCTACCGGGCCACGCCAACGGGATGCGCTGCACCGCGTCGGCGGGCGACCGGACGTTTGCGAGCGTGTACTACTCCGTCGGTGGCGGCTTCGTCCTCAAAGACGGCGAGATGGAGGACGGCGGGCCGGACGTGACACTCCCGTACCCCGGCCGCCGGCCGCTCGACGTGCTCGGCCACTGCGTCCGCGACGGGCTGCGCCTTGCTGAGATGGTCCGCGCCAACGAACGCGCGTGGCGCTCCGACGCCGATACCGAGGCCGGGCTGCGCGCGATCTGGAGCGTGATGCGCGACGGGGCCTACCGCGGCTGCCACACCGACGGCGTCCTCCCGGGCGGCCTCAACGTGCAGCGCCGCGCCGCCAAGCTCAACCGGACGCTCTTCGGCCTCACCCCTGGCGACCCGCTGCCCTACGCCGACGCCGACGGTTGGATCGAGGCGATCCGGGCGCGCACCTGGCGCTTCAAAGACGTGCTGAAGTGGGTGAGCGCCTTTGCACTGGCGATCAATGAGGAGAACGCCAACCTCGGCCGCGTGGTTACGGCCCCCACGAACGGCGCGGCGGGCGTCATCCCGGCGGTGCTGCTCTACCACGTCTGCTTCGCCGACGACGCTGTGACGGAGCGCGAGGTGTTCGACTTCCTGCTGGTGGCAGGCGAGATCGGGACGCTCTTCAAGAAGGGCGCGACCATCTCCGCCGCGATGGGCGGCTGCCAGGCCGAAGTCGGCGTGTCGAGCGCCATGGCAGCGGCGGCGCTCGCCGAGGCGCGCGGCGCGACGGTGGCGCAGGCGCTCATGGCCGCCGAGATCGCGATGGAGCACCACCTCGGTCTCACATGCGACCCCATCGGCGGACTCGTTCAGGTGCCCTGCATCGAGCGCAACACGATGGGTGCGGTGAAGGCCATCAACGCCGCTGAGTTGGCCGTGGAGGGCGACCCCACGCAGTCGAAGGTGACGCTGGACGAGGTGATCGAGACGATGCGCCAGACGGCGGCCGACATGAGCGAGCGCTACAAGGAAACCTCGCAGGGCGGTCTTGCCGTCAACGTCTCCGTGCGCATCACGGAGTGCTGACGGGGGACGAGCGACCACTAAAGCGCAGCGTGGTGCGTAGCTTGAACGCATGCGGGTTTACTTCGACATTTGCGCGCTCCAACGGCCCCTCGACGACCACGCGCAACTCCGCGTCCGGCTCGAAGCGGAGGCCATGATCTCGCTGATCCAGCTTTGTGAGGAAGGCACACTCGACCTCGTGGTGTCGGCTGCTCATGAGATCGAGAATGCGCAGAACCCCTACCCGGACCGCCAGGCGCACGTGGCCGATGTACTTGCTTTGTCAGCGCACCGCGCTCGGACCACACCCGATGTAGCGAAGCGGACAGCCAACTACGTGGCCTCCGGGCTCAAGCGGCTCGATGCCTTTCACCTCGCAGCCGCCGTCGAAGCTGACGCGACGTTCTTCTGCACAACCGACGACCGCCTTCTCCGTCGTGGGCAATCACTGGACACAAACGCTACGTCGGTCGTATCACCGCTCGACCTCGTTCTCCAACTCAACCTGCGATGACGCTGCCTACTCAGCCCCTTAGCGAGATCACACGCGAAGCTGTTGCCGTGCTCGTTCGCGAACTCGGCGTGGCGCGTACACTGCGGTTCCTTGGCCAGTACCGGACCGGGCAGGGGGACTACACGGCCGAGCGTGGTGACTTCCTCGTGCATCCACCGCTGGACGAGCTGTTCGAGGAAGCCCGACGTCTGGACGAGCGAGCGTGACGCTGGACGAGGTGATCGAGACGATGCGGCAGACGGCGGCCGATATGAGCGAGCGCTACAAGGAAACCTCGCAGGGCGGCCTCGCCGTCAACGTCTCCGTGCGCATTACGGAGTGCTGAGGTTCCCGCAGCATCGCGCGTGCGTCAGAATTCCAGCGTGTAGCTCAGTACGGGCAGCGGCGTGCCTTCCTGCACCTCCTCCACGGCGTTGAGACGATAGTTGTAGAGGAGCGCGGTGTCGCTCGCGGCGAGGGCGTTCTTGAGCTGGAGGGCGAGGACGTGGGAGCGGCGCTGGCCGTTGATGCGGTACGTCGCCGTGAGGTCGAGCAGCCAGATTGCGGGCATCGCCTCGGAGAAGGCGCGCTGCTCGTCGAAGAGCACGTCTTCCGCTCGCACCGAGGCTACCGGGTCGACGGGGCTGCGGCGCTCGCCGCCGAGGGCCGCCACGCGCACGTTGATGCCGAGGAGGTTCGTGCGTCCGATCTGGAATTCGCGCCCGGCGAGCGCGTTAACCGCATAGCGCTGATCGAACCGCGTGGCGCGCCACACGCCGTCGCCGCCCCGGTAGCGCGACTGGAAGAGCGACGCCGTCACGAGGCCGTAAAAGCCGTTGCGCAGCGCGCGCTCTAGCGTCACTTCGATGCCCACGTTCGTGCCCGCTCCGACGTTGACGAGTGCCTCGGCGAAGGTCCAGTCCTGGCGAAGGTTCAGCAGCGAGAAGCTGCTGTCGGCGATGACGGGCACATCGAAGAGCCGCTGGGCATAGCCCTCGATCTGCAACGAACTCGCGTCGCCCAGCGCCCGGCGGTAGCCGAGCACGAGGTGATGGGCGCGTGCGAAGCCG
>JBCCRG010000306.1:0-5040 GCA_039208155.1 Bacteroidota bacterium
GACCGTCTTCTCCCCACGCTGCATGGGGCGCGGTCCGACCCGGCTGAGCGGGGAGGGGCGCGTCCGTCCTTTCTGCATGACGCCTCCCGGTCCGACCCTCGCTGACCTCCGTGCGGCGCTCGACGCCAAGGCCAAGCCGCCCGGCGCGCTCGGACGCCTCGACGACCTCGCCCTGCGCGTCGCGCTCGTGCAGGGTAGCTACGCGCCTGATCCTGACCCGGCACGCGTGCTGCTCTTCGCCGCCGACCATGGCGTGGCGGAGGACGGCGTGAGCGCGTATCCCGCATCTGTCACCGCTGCGATGGTCCGCACCGTCGCAGCGGGCGGGGCTGCCGTAGCCGTGCTCGCGCGGAGCTGCGGGGCCAGCCTGGAGATCGTCGACGTCGGCGTGAACGCAGACCTGTCGGACGTGACCGGCATCGTGCACGCGCCCGTCGCGCGCGGAACCCGCAACTTGGCGCGCGGGCCTGCCATGACCGCCGCCGAGTGCGAGGCCGCCTGGCAGGTCGGAGCCGACGCCGCGCAGCGTGCGGCCGAGGGGGGCATCCGCACGATCCTACCGGGCGAGATGGGCATCGGCAACACGACGGCTGCCGCAGCGGTCCTGGCCGCGCTCTTCGGTTGGACGCCAGCGTCTGCGGTCGGGCGCGGGACGGGCGTTGACGACGCCGGGCTGGCCCGCAAGGCCGACGCCGTCCGGGCAGGACTGGGACACGTGGGCAAAGAGGCCAGACCGCGCGAGGTGCTGGCCCACGTCGGTGGCTTCGAGATCGCCGCCATGGCCGGCGCGTTTGCAACGGCTTCGGATCTCGGCATGGTGGCCATCGTGGATGGCTTCATAGCCACGGCCGCCGCTGCCGTTGCGGTCCGGCACGATGCGCGGGTGGCGGATCACCTTATCGCGGGCCACGCCTCGGCCGAGTCGGCGCACCGCCGCGCCCTCGACGCGCTCGGGCTGGAGCCGATCCTCGACCTGGGTCTGCGGCTGGGCGAGGGGACGGGCGCGGTGCTCGCCCTACCGATCCTCCGCGCCGCCTGTGCTGTCCTCCGCGACATGGCCACCCTCGACGACGCGCTCGCACTGGGCCGATGAGTACGACGCCTACCATCCCCGAGCCCCGAGCCCCGGCCTTCGATCCACCAGAGACGACCGGGTGGCGCGCTGTGGCGCGGGTGCCGCTCACCGCCGTGATGTTTCTCACGCGCCTGCCGTGCCCCGCCTGGGTCGGCCACGATGCGCCCACGCTCTCTCGCTCAGCGGTGTACTTCCCCGTTGTTGGCGCGCTCGTGGGGCTCTTCGGCGCGGCAGCCTACGGGCTCGTTGGGCTGGCGTTCGCTCCGGCGTTTGCTGCTGCTGCTGCTCTCGCGGCTACGATCTGGCTCACAGGCGCCTTCCACGAAGACGCCCTCGGCGACACATTCGATGGCTTCGGGGGCGGCTGGCAGCGCGACGAGATCCTGCGCATCATGCGCGACAGCCGCCTGGGCACCTACGGAACCGTGGCGCTGGTGCTCACGCTCGGGAGCCGCTGGGGCGCGCTGGCGACGCTGGACGCCTCCGTGATACTGGCCGCGCTCGTGGCCGCCCACACGCTGGGTCGCTGGACGGCGCTCCCGCTCATCCTCTGGCTCCCCTACGTGCGCGAGACGGGCACCGGCAAGCCGTTCGCGGCCAGCATGACGCCGCGCCGCCTCGTCGTCGGGAGCGCGGTGACGCTCGCCATCACCGCCGTTGCGCTCGGGTGGGCGGCGGTGCCCGTCATCGGGACCGTGCTCGGCATCACGCTGGTCGGGGGCTGGTACGTCCGGTCTCGCATCGGAGGCATGACGGGCGACGTGCTCGGGGCGGTCAACCAACTCGCCGAACTGTCGGTCTACCTAGTCCTGCTCGGCGATTGGAGCGGGCTCGCGGCACGACTCGCGGTATGGGGTGGAGGGCTGCTATGACACGGCTTCACCTGGTCCGCCATCTGCCCGCATTGGGTGCTGAAGGACGCGCTATCGGCCACACCGACCTGCCCCTCGCCGATCCGGACGCCCCGGCTAGGTTGGCATCGGCCTGGCCCCTCGCACCGCCAGACCGCATTGTGGCGAGCCCACTCCAGCGTGCGTCGCACACGGCCGCCGCCCTCGGCGCTGCCTGGGGTCTCGATATCGAGCACGAGCCGCGCCTCCGCGAGGTCGACTTCGGGCGATGGGACGGACGGACCTGGGCGGACATCGAGCACGACGACGCTGAGGCGTTGGGAGCTTGGATGGCCGATTGGACCATGACGCCTGCGCCCGGTGGCGAGTCGTTCGCCGACGTTCAGGACCGGGTGCGCGCGTGGCTAGCCGAGCAAGAGGGACGGGCGCAAGACATCGTTGTGGTCGCTCATGCGGGGACGATCCGCGCGGTCTTGGTCCACGTGCTCGGGCTGGAGGCAGGCCATGCGTTCCGCCTCGCCGTTGCCCACGGTGCGCTCACGACGGTGCATCTCCAGCCCGCCTTGCTCGTCACGCTCAACCAACCGCTCTAGCCATGCGCGCCAGCCTGCTCACGCTACTTGCCCTGCTCTGGGTCGGCTGCGAGCGTACGCCAGACGCACCGACGTCTGATTCGGCTCCCGGGGCCACGTCGTCGGGCGTGTCGGACTCCGCGCGAGTCCTGCAGGACGACGTGGGGCGCACCGTGCGCGTACCGGCCCAGCCTCAGCGGGTGGTCTCCCTGGCTCCGAGCGTGACCGAGCTGATTGTGGCAGTGGGGGGAGGCGACGTGCTCGCCGCGCGGACGCCGTACTGTGACCACCCCGAGGGAGTGCAGACGTTGCCTGTCGTGTCCACCTATCCTCTCGACCGGGAGGCGCTCGTAGCCACCGAGGCGGACCTGGTGATCGGAACCGACCAGATCAACGACCCGGGCGACGGCGACGGCCTGCAGCCGTTCGGGATTGCGGCGTACTACCTCCGCTTCGAGACGCTCGCCGACGTGGCGCGTGGGATGCGGACCGTTGGGAGACTGCTTGGCACGGAAACGCGTGCCGAAGCCGCCGCGGCCGTATTCGAGCAGGGCATCACCGCACGCCAGCCGACGGGCTTGGAAGTTCCGGACCTGCTACTGCTCATCGGCGACGATGTGCTCTACGGGTTCGGGGAGGCCAGCTACGTCCACGACTTGGTCGCGCGCGCCGGGGCCCGTTCTGTCTCGGCGACGCTGCCGGGTGAAGCGGTGACGCTGTCGAGCGAGTGGGTGCTCGCGCAGGCCCCTGACGTCATCGTCGTGCTCGCCGGGGTGGACTACGTGACGGCGGATCTTCTACGCGCGCAGCCTGCGTGGGCTGCCGTGCCTGCGCTCGCCCGAGGGCGCGTGTGTGGGCTCGATCCGGACCTCGTCGTGCGTCCGGGGCCGCGGCTCACCGAAGGCATCGACGCCCTGGTCGTATGCATTGCTGGATGACAGGCTACAGAAAACTGAGTTGCCGACTCTTCCAGAATTTTCCTACGAACTGATTCTGCTGTGCAGGTGTCGAATAAGCCTGGTAGTAAGATTTCTAGCTCCTCCGATGTGTCGCTTTGCATCAGGACGGTCAAATCCTGCCCATCCCTCAAGATCTTTTCCCTTTGAGGGACCGGGGTACTTTCCACCCCAGAGAATCATAATCGTCAAGTTTCGGAGGACTGATTCAAGAAATTCCCGATCCTCACTTTGTGTGCTGAATCGTGTAAATTGACTCTCTTCGTATAGATCGAGCATATGCGATAGTTGTACTAAATCGTGGCCGTTCCTTTGTAGAGAGACGCCAGCTTTTTCAAGTTTTACATCAATGACATCAGCGTGGCCGTTCATGGAAACCTGTAAGGAGAAAGAATCTGGCTTTTCCTTGAGTAGGCATCCTTTCATAGCCGTCTCTAGCGCTAGACCGTACAGCATTTCGGCAGTCATCCAGCAGGCTATACCCTCTTTGACGCTTGCCTTCGTCATATTCATAGCGTCGTCAGCAGATACTCCGTTTCGCATGAGGCCAAGGGCCAAGCCTTGGGTATCGATGAAACGTTTCCATAGAAGCTCAGCAGAGATCAAGAGTCCCTCGCTGGACGACAGCCATTGGACTGGAGATAGTAACCGGTTTCCAGCTATCGCAAAGTCATTGTTCTCAAAGCGGCTGCTACCAGTGGTGTTCGACATGTTGCTAACCAAAAGAGAAAACGCCCTTTCCGGGCTGGAGAGGGCGTTTTCGCGTGAGCGGGAAACCGGACTCGAACCGGCGACCTTCTGCATGGCAAGCAGATGCTCTACCAACTGAGCTATTCCCGCGAAGGGCAACCAATGTACGCGCCCGGCGGCCCGGCTGTCAATGACAGAGGTGGCTCCGCGCAGTGAACATTCTGTGCGCCAGCGTGCCGATGCGAAGCCGCTGCCTCCCGCCGTTCGCTAGATTCTGACCGACCGTACTACCAGCCTCCACCGCCATGCGCCGTCTGTTTATCGCCCTGCTGCCAGCGCTCTTCCTTGCTGCCGGGTGCAGCCGCACCGTCCCCGTCACCATCGAGCGCATCGAGGTGGAGCACGGGCCGAACATGAGCGTCACGACACAGTCGGATGCTGTGCTGGAGACGTCCACTGTGCCTGAGGTAAAGGCGTTCGCCGTGAGCGCACCGGGTGACCTCACGGCGATGTCGGACGCTGAGCTGCAGGCAGCGGCGCAGGACTTCCTCGACCGCTACCACAACGCTCCGCCTGCGTCAGTCGCGACCGAGGCACCCGCGCACGCTACCGTTCCTGCCGAGGTCGTCGCGCAGGCCCGCGCCTTCCTCGCCGAGCGCGACCGACTCACGCCGCTTCAGGTGGAGCAACTCGACGCCATCCTGCACCGCACGGCCTCGGATTCGCAGAAGGCTCCGCGCTGACGAGCCGTCGCATCGCCGTCAATGACGCACAGGGAAATCGTACGCATCGCAACGTTCGTGGTAAGCAGATGGGCAAAAGTGTTGCGGTGTGGCCGTGAGGCGGTGAGGCCGCGCCGCCGTGTGACCATGTCGCTCCGCTAGCCGCTTTTCAGA
>JBCCRG010000307.1:0-5036 GCA_039208155.1 Bacteroidota bacterium
CATCGATCACGGCCGGGCTGCCGTGCTGCCAGCCGACTCGTTCGACCTGGACGGCGATGGCGACCTGGAGGAGGCCTGGCCGTTCGACATTGCTGGCCTCGCGCGTGTCCAAGGAAGCCACGTGGACGTGGGTGCCTACGAATCTCCCTTCTCGGTCGCCACCGAGGACGGCGTGCTCCCGACGACGTCGGTGTTAGAGGGCGCGTATCCCAACCCGGCCTCTACCACGGCTACGTTGGAGTTGACCGTCGCCCGCGCTCAGCGGATACGCGTCGAGGTACTCGACCTGCTTGGACGCACCGTCAGCGAGGTGTACGAGGGCAACGTGGCTGCCGGGACAACCCAGGCGCTGGCGATCCAAGCCGCGTCGCTTCCTGCTGGGCTCTACTTCGTCCGCGTTCGGGGGGAGTTCTTCTCCGCGACCGAACCGGTGACCGTAGCACGCTAGCGGGAGGATCTGCCCTGAACGCAGTGCGCGTCGTCCTATTGCACCCCACGGCTCGCATCACGCGGCGCTGGACCTACGCCTCGACGCGTACCCAGCCGCTCTGGTTACCGTGCATGTAGTAGAACCGCCAGTGGTCGTCGTAGACGCGCATCAGGAACGCGATGTCGTCGTCGTCGAGGTCATTGCGGCTGGCCGGGCACGCGTCGAGGTCGTAGATGCGCACCGCGTAGTAGCCACTGCCTGTGGGGAACACCCGGAGGCAGCCGGTGCCCGCGCGGTAGAGGAGCTTGTGGTCGCTGGGCTCGTGCGGCAGACCGAGGGCGCTGAAGCTCAGGTTGCGGCTCTGCCCCATCGCCCCGCCGAGGGCCGGGAGCGTGTTCGTCCACGTGTCGATGCGGGCGGCGACCTCCGCCATCGTGGCGACCTGCCGGTCGTACCGCGCCTTGCGGGCGCTCTCGCCGAACGCCTCGATGCCTGCCACGACGGCGAGGCCAACGATCACGAGACCGAGCACGAGGAGCAGGAGTTGCTGTTGGCCCATAGTGGTAGTTCAGATACTTGGGCGTCAGTCGGGCGACCAACTGCAGCCGTCGGGCTTGGCCAGCTCGCCATCGCTGTATTGCCACGCGCCGTCGCGGTACTCGGAGCGGCTCAGCGCCCAGCACCCCGAGGGCACACCGTAGAGCCGCATCTGCACGAGGATGGCGCGCTCCGCCTCGGGCAATTCCATGAGGTCGATCCGCACGCTTTCGAGCTCCCGAACCAGGTTGATGCGGTAGTCGAGCCCGGTGAACGAGGTCTGCGCACCGCTTGCCTCGGTCTGCGAGCGCCCGAGCTGCTGCAGGGACAGGGTCGAGCCCAGCACGTCGCGCCCGTTGCCCGCACCCCCTAGCGCTGTGGGCTTCTGGTACCACGCCACCACGTCGCCCGCCACCGCGACGGCCTCCTGCGTGAAGCGGTCGTAGCGCGCCTTGCGGTTGTTCTCCTCGAACGCCTGGATGCCCGTGACCACGGCGAAGCCCACGATCACGAGACCGAGCACGAGGAGCAGGAGTTGTTGCTGACCCATGATCTAAGGGGGTGTTAGGCTACCATAAGACGGTGACGGCCGAAGCGTCAGAGCCATCGGGCCCGAAGATGTACTGCCACCGGTCCTCATAGATGCGGAGGCGTGCCACGAGGTCCTCGTCGCTGAGGTCCGTGCGCGAGGCGGGGCAGGCATCAACGTCGTAGATCCGGATGGCCCCATAGTTATTGGCGTTGCTGCCCACCATCCGTGCACAGCCCACGTTGGGGATGTCGTGCAGCTTGGCATCGGTTGGTACGTGCGTCATGCCGAGCATCGAGAAGGTGGCCGTGGCGTTGCTCCAGCTCTGGCTTTGTCCGCCGCCGAGCGCCGTTGGCTTCTTGCGCCACACGTCAACGGCCGCTGCTATCCGCACCATCGCAGCCAGTTGGCGGTCTTGCTTCGCCTTAGCGCTGTTCTCTCCGAACGCTTCGACGCCGTTCACGACGGCGAGGCCTACGATCACGATGCTGAGTACGAGAAGCAGAAGCTGTTGCTGGCCCATGGCGAACGCGTGTCCATGCTGTCACACGTCCCTAGCAGCAAATGACATACCGTTGCCAATGGTCGGTACAACGAGCAACGTTCGTTAACGAAACGGGCTCGGCATTACCTCACGGGGCTCCTTCTCCGATGTTGCGTGACCGCCGGCACTACGAGACTACCCACCCAGCTTATCGGAGGCGACAGGCCATACGGACCTCGACGCTCACCCTTCCACCCAATCGGCGACGAAGACGTTGGTGTCGCGGCTGGGCTCGCGGTCCACGCGCCGGTTGGAGGAGAAGACGAGCTGCGTGCCGTCCGGGCTGAACATCGGGAAGGCGTCGAACGTGCCCGAGTGGGTGATCTGCTGGAGGCTCGGCGGCCCTTCGCCCGGATGGATCATGAAGATGGCGAACTCGCGCCCGCCGCCCTCCTGGGCGTGGTGGTTGGACGCGAAGAGGATGCGCTCGTTGTCCGGGTGGAAGTAGGGGGCCCATTGCGCGCCAGGCAGCGCCGTGATCTGGCGCGCGTCCGAGCCGTCGGCGTTGGCGACGTAGAGGTCCATGTTGGTCGGCTGGACGAGGCCCTGGCTGAGGAGGGCGCGGTAGGTATCGGCCTCCTCGCCCTCGGCGGGGCGGCTGGAGCGCCAGACCAGCTTGGTGCCGTCGGGCGAGAAGAACGCGCCGCCGTCGTAGCCGAGGTCGCTCGTGAGCTGGAGGTCCTCGCCTGTCTCCAGGTCGCGGCGCCACAGCTCGAGGTCGCCGGAGCGGTCGGAGGTGTAGACGATGTAGCGGCCGTCGGGGCTGACGGTGGCCTCGGCGTCGTAGCCTTCGCCGCCGATGAGCACCTCGGGGTCGCTGTCCGGGTTGGCGGGGTCGGTGACGTAGACGTCGTAGCTGTCGTGGATGGGCCAGACGTAGCGGCCGTTCACGAACGGCGCGGCCTCGGGACACGCCGGGCTGTCGGCGTGCGTGGAGGCGTAGATCACACGGCCGTCGGCGAGGTAGTAGGAGCACGTCGTACGCCCGCGCATGGTCGAGACTTCGAGGTACTGCGTCGCGTTGCCGTCTTCGCCGTGGCTGACGGGTGAACCGTCGGCGTTCATCACGAAGATCTGGTCGCAGCCCTGCGGGTTGATGGCGTCCCAGTCGCTCTGGAAGACGAGTTGCGTGCCGTCGAAGCTCCAGTACGCCTCGGCGTTGTTGCCGCCGAAGGTGAGCTGCCGAATGTTGCGCAGATGGTCCTCGCCCTCGAAGCGCAGCGAGTCAGCCGCGGGATCGTAGGGGACCCCCGCGTCGGCGGAGGCATCGGCGGGGGCATTGGAGGACGGCGGGGTGCAGGCCGTGAGGCCCAGCGCAGCGGCCAGAACGACGGAGAGGGTGAGGGGCGAGCGCATCGGCAGGGAGAAAAAAGGGGACATGGGCCGCGTTCGAAGACGCAAGGGTGCCCTGGGTTTCCCTAAGGTTTTGATGAGAGGGCCTCGGAACAAAGCCCATCGCCCCCACATCCTACCGCCCCGCAGGTCTTCATCTGGCCTCCACATCTCTACGCCTTTCTTCCAATCTAGCCCGTCCCCATCATGGCGAACGACAAGCACACCGAAAGCTGGCCTGAACTGGCCATCGGCCTCTACGACAAGCTCACTGGTCGCGGTGCCGAGATCACCTACGAGTTCCAGGACACCGACATCCACGTGCCCAGCGGGACCGGCCCGAACGCCACCCACGCGCACTGGAAACTGAACGGCACCATCAAGGTGCGCACGGCGGACGTGGATAAGTAGGACGGCCTTTGGTCCGTGCTTCGGTCGCCTCCCGCTCACCGTGGTTGGCGGGCGAGGTAGATCGTGCCCCTTACGCTCCCAGCTGCCTCTATTCGCAAGTCGCCAATCGCTCGTCGCTTTCCACCAGTCTCATGCCGTTGCTTCCCAACGACCGGCGGCTCCCGGTCAGCGTCTACGCCGATCTCGACCTCGACCTCGCTGGCGACGCCGTCACGGTGCGCTCGGACCGAGAGGCCGTGCGCGTAGACGTACCCGATGCAGCGGCGGCGCTGCGCATCGCCCACACACTGCAGGGCGCTGGCGCGGCCTCGGTGTTTGGCGTCGTACCCGAGATGCTGGGCACCACCGGCATCAACGTCGAGATTCGCGTGGCGCGGCGGCCTGTGGCGCGCATTGGCCCGGCCTACGGCGGCAACCTCCCCGGCAAGGCAGTCGCGCCCGACGGCGTCTCGGTCTACCCGTGGCGCTTCGTCCAGGCGTGGCTGCGCGGCGGCTAGCGCGTCCCTACATCGCAACGGTTTGCTCGGTGGGCAGCGCTCTGGCGTAGCCCACCGCTTCCGTTTCTCTGCGTCCCCTCTCACTACCCTCTTCTCTCCGCGCGTCCGCTCTATGCGGACCTGTGACCCTAAACCCATGACCAGCAAGCCCACCGTTGCCATCGCCGGGGCCACAGGCTTCGTGGGCACGTGCCTGCGCGATGCGCTGAAGGACGAGGCCCACCTCGTCGGCCTGACCCGCTCGGCGACGCGCGCCACCAACGCGGACCCGTCCGATCCCACCGAGTGGCGCAAGTGCGACCTCTTCTCGCTGCTCCAACTCGAGCGCAGCCTCGAAGGCGTCGACTACGCGATCTACCTCGTCCACTCGATGCTGCCCTCGTCGCGCCTCACGCAGGGCTCGTTTGAGGACCTCGACCTCATCCTCGCCGACAACTTCGCGCGGGCAGCCGAGAAGGCGGGCGTGAAGCAGATCCTCTACCTCGGCGGCCTGCTGCCGCGCGACGGCGACCTGTCGCTCCACCTCCAGAGCCGCTACGAGGTCGAGCAGACCCTCGGCGCGCGCTCGGTACCGCTGACGGCGCTCCGCGCGGGCATCGTGGTCGGGCCGGGCGGCTCGTCGCTGCGCATCCTCGTCAACCTCGTCCGGCGGCTCCCGGCGATGCTGCTCCCGACGTGGACGCGCTCGCTCACGCACCCCATCGCCATCGCCGACGTGATCCGCGCCTTCCGGTGGTGCCTCGGCAACGCGGAGGC
>JBCCRG010000308.1:0-5036 GCA_039208155.1 Bacteroidota bacterium
ACCATCGCGCCCGCTCCGTAGCGTGGAATGGCGCGGACCTCGGCGTGGGCGCGATCGTGCCCGCAGGCGCAGGTCGGGCGCACGGGCGTCGCTGCGGTCATAAGCCTAGGCAGTCGCCTCGCCGCCGAGGCGGACGTCCTTCGCGCGCAGTTGCAGCGTCGTCCGGCCGTTCCAGGTGTTGTCCTCCACGCAGAAGGCAAGCTCGAGCGGACGCCCGCGCCGGGCGCTCTGGAGCACGTCCGGGAGGCGCTCCGCCAGGCCGAAGCCGATCACGCTCATCGCCCGGCCGCCTTCGCGCTGCGCGACGCGCATGCGGAGGTGCTGCCGATCCGCCCCGCAGGTCGATGGCTGACCGACCACGCGGAGGTCGCGGCCCCAGAAAATCGGCTTGCGATTCGCTGGGCCGAACGGGCCGAACTGCTGCAGCACCCGCCAGAACTTGCCGCCGTGGCCGTCCACCTCGCTGAGGTCGAGCGGTGCGTCGAGTTCGATCTCCGGTTCGAGCTGCTCGGGTTGGATGGCCCCTTCGATGGCGTCGCTGAGGCGGGCGCGCAGTTCGGGGATGTGCGTCTTGTCGAGCGCGAGGCCGGCCGCGAAGGCGTGGCCGCCGAAACGCTCCAGCAGGTCGGCGCAGCTGTGGAGCGCGTTGTAGACGTTGATGCCCTTCACCGAGCGCGCGGAGCCCTTCACGTGGCCGTTCGTCTCGCCGTACGAGGTGAGCAGCACGGTCGGGCGGTGGAAGTGCTCCGCGACGCGGCTCGCGGTGATCCCGATCACGCCGGGGTGCCAGTCGGCCCCGTAGAGCACGAGCGCCTTCGGATCGGCGGCCATGAACCGCTCGGCCTCGGCGAGCGCGACTGTGCGCGTATCGGTATCGAGCGTGCGACGCTGCTGGTTGAGCGCCTCCAGTTCCTCAGCGAGCAGCTTCGCCTTCCAACTGTCGTTCTCGATCAGCAGGTCCACGGCGAGCGTGGCGTCGTCGAGGCGCCCGGCAGCGTTGATGCGCGGCCCGAGGTTGAAGACGATGGACGAGGTCGAGGCCGTAGCGAGATCGACGCGCGCCTGCTCGGCGAGGCGGAGGAGGCCGGGGCGCTGCGTCTGGCGGAGGCGCTCCAGCCCAGCGCGCATCAGCACGCGGTTCTCGTCGCGCAGCGGAACGATGTCGGAGGCCGTCGAGACGGCAACGAGGTCGAGGTAGGGCCACGCCTCGTCGAGGTCGCGGCCCTGGCGCTGGAGCACGGCCTGGATGAGCTTGAAGCCCACGCCGCAGCCGGAGAGGCCGTCGAACGGGTAGCCGCAGTCGGGGCGCTTCGGGTCGAGGACGGCGACCGCCTCGGGGATCGTCTCTCCAGCCGTGTGGTGGTCGCAGATGACAAGGTCGATGCCCTTGGCCTTGGCGTAGAGCGCCGCCTCGTGCGCCGTGATCCCGCAGTCGAGCGCCACGATGAGCGTCGCGCCCGCCTCCACCGCCTGGTCGATGCCCGCCTCCGAGAGGCCGTAGCCGTGCACGAAGCGGTTCGGGACGAAGAACGCCGGGTCGAGCCCCTGCGCGCGCAGGAAGCTCACCATCATCGCCGTCGAGGTGGTGCCGTCCACGTCGTAATCGCCGTAGACGAGGACACGCTCGCCCTGGTCAATCGCCTTGGTGACGCGCTCCACGGCCGCCTCCATGTCCTGCATCAGGAACGGGTCATGGAGCGCAGGCAGGCCGTCGCGGAAGTAGTGCTTCGCCTCGTCGAAGGTGTGGATGCCGCGCGCGACGAGGGTGCGCGCGAGCGCCATCGGGAGGCGATTGAGTTGGTAGCTCAGGCGGGTGACGGCGTCGTGGTCGTTGACCGGACGCAGCGTCCATCGGTGGGGCAGCATGGGGGCGAGCGTGAGGGGGCACAGGCGTCCCCATCTGACAGTTGTTCCACCGCGAATATAACATGGGGGTATAGACGGCCTGCCGCCTTTGGTGCTTGGTTCGGTCGCTGACGCTCCCTTTTGGGACGGTCGCCTTCGGCTCCCTGTGGTCTGTGGCGCAGCCCCCGTGCGACCAGAAGGCCCCGACGTAGCACGGTGCTCCATCCTGAGAACCGATAGCTGACCGCCGACCGCCGTCAGCTTTTTCGCAGCCCGATGACGCCCAGCATGCGCCCTGTCTGTCCAGCCTCGGCGCGGTAGGAGAAGAACCGGCCCGTCTCGGCCACCGTGCAGCCCGGAGCAACCTCGATGTGTGCTGCGCGGAGTCCCCCATCGAGAAGCTGCGTGTGGATTGCCCCCTTGAGGTTCACGTGGGGCTTCGCGCCGGGCGCCGGGATCGTGACGAAGCGCTCGGCGAACTGCACGGCCACCTCAGGACCGACCTCGAAGTGCTGCTGGCTGATGCACGGCCCGACGTAGGCTCGCATCCGCGACGGCTCCGCACCCAGCGCCCGCATCGCCGCGACCGTGGATGGCACGACGCCCGCTACGGTCCCCCGCCATCCGCTATGCGCGGCCCCGATGACGCCCGCCACGGGGTCGGCGAGCAGCACCGGCGCGCAGTCGGCGACCTGGATGCCGAGCAGCAGGCCCGGCGTGGCCGTCACGAGGGCGTCCCGCTCGCGGTAGACGCCCGGTGTCGTGACGGTCTCCACCTCCGCACCGTGGATCTGCCCAGCGAGCACCAGCACTTCGTCCAGCGGATCCTCCGCGCGGAAGCCGAGCGCCCGGAGCAGGGCGCGTTGGTGGGCCTGCCGTGTCTCCAGCGTTATCGCCGTGTTCGTGCCCAGGTCGAAGGGAGCGTGCGCTCCGTCAGGTGTGTGCCGGGTTGTGACAGCGGCAACGAGGCTTGGCTGATCGGCGAAGGCGTGGGGGCGAAGGAGCATCGTCAGGCGCCGAGGGCGCGGTAGACGGGAGGGAGAGGCATCGGTTGGCCCGTCCAGAGGTGGAAGGCCTCGGCGGCCTGCCCGACGAGCATGGCGAGCCCGACGAGGGGCGTCGCGCCTCGGGCCGCGGCCTCGCGGAGAAAGCGCGTCTCGGCAGGCGCGTAGACGAGATCGTACGCGAGTTGCTCCGGGCGAAAGTCGGCGGCAGGCCACGGCGTCGCGGCCTCATGTGCGCCGTGCATCCCGAGCGGCGTCGCGTTCACGAGAAGCGCAGCATTGCGAGCGTGGTCGTCGGCAAGCGTAGGCTCGGCGATGTGCAGGACCCCGTGCAGATCGAGCGCCGCAAACGACTGCGCGAGCGCCGTGGCCTTCGCGGGCGACCGCGCCACGAGCGTCAGCCGCGCCGGATGCACCTCCGTCAGCAGCGCGTAGGTGACCGCTCGCGCCGCACCACCCGCGCCGAACACGACCACCTCAGCGCCGTCGAGCGTCGCCGCGTGGGGGCGCAGGGGCTCGAAGAAGCCCGCCGCGTCGGTGTTGGTCCCGAGGAGCGTCCCATCGGGCTGCGGCACGACGGTGTTGACGGCTCCGATGGCCTCCGCGACCGGCGTGAGCGCGTCGAGGTAGGGGACGATGGCTTGCTTGTGCGGGATCGTGACGTTCGCCCCAAGCATACCCAGCGCCCGGAGCCCGGCGACGGCCTCCCCGAGGTGCGCGGCCTCGACCCGCGCAGCAAGGTAAACCGCATCGAGCCCCAGCGCCTCGAACGCCGCGTTGTGGATCGCGGGCGAGCGCGAGTGCGCCACGGGGTCGCCGAGGAGCAACGCGAGACGGGTGCGGGCGGTCGGCGTCATGGGCGTGGCGGCATCGTGGGGATGGCCCCGTCCTCGAAGCGAGGCGGTCGTGCGGGAGGGGGACGGGGCGTGTAAACTATCCCTCGTCTTCGTGCGCCGTCGCTTCGCCGCTTGTCCCATGTCTCGCTCCGCTTCCCAGGCTTCTCCGCTGCGCGTCGGCGTCGTGGGCGTCGGGCGGCAGGGCGCAGCACGAGCACGGCACATCGCGGAGGACGCGCGGCTACGGCTCGTCGGCGTGGCCGATGCCGACGTGTCACGCGCCGAGGCCACCGCCGCGATGCACAGCACCACGCCGTACGCTTCCACGGCGCTGCTCCTCGACGCTTGCGATGCCGTCTGTGTGGCGACGCCGACGCGGGACCACTTCCTGCTGGCCGAGGCTGCCGCCAAGGACGGCCGCCATGTCTTCCTGGAGTGGCCCGCGACCACGTCGGTCGACGAGTGCGAGCGGCTCGTCAGGCTCGGCGAGGAGGCCGGGGTGGAGATCGGCGTCGCCCACCCGCTGCCCGTCGCAGCTTTGCTGGCGAGCCGCCCGCACGGGTGGCGGCCCCACCTCGTCTCGCTGCACCTCCCCGCCGACGGGCTCTCGTGGCCGTTCCTGCTCGCGGGGGCGCTCGACCTCAGCGCGGCCCTCGCGGGCAGCGCCGACCTCCCGCGCCTCGACGCCGAGGCCGACCGCCACGGCGCGCTCCTCGGCACCGTCGCCGCGACGCTACGCTTCCGGTCAGGGACGCTCGCGCACCTGCTGCTCGGCGACGCCGTCGAGGCCCCGCGCCTCTTCGTCGCCGGGCAGGGCCGCCGTGCCACTGCGCACCGCCTCGACGCGCCGCTCGCCTTCGACGACGACGCCCCGACACGCCCGGGAACACCGGCTCCCGACGATGGCTTCGCCGGGTTCGTCACGGCGCTCGCGACCGGCCGCCCCGCGCCGCGGTCGGCCCTCGACGCGCTGCGCACGATGCGCCTCGCCGAGCGCCTCCTCCAGAAGTTGCGGTAGTCGCGAGCGTGGGCGTGTGGAAGTATGGGCGGGGGGAGCCTGGGAGGATTTCGCCCGTATTCCGCCCCTTGGTCTGGAGGCGCTGAAGCACGAACCTATTCTGCGCGTTTGCTCGACCCACCGACCCACCGACCCACCGACCCACCGACCCACCGACCCACCGCGATGACCCTGCCCTACGAAGACGTACTCCGCCGCCTCGGTGCCGTGGCTGACCGCCTCGGCCTGGAGGCGTACTGCGTCGGTGGCGCGGTACGGGACGCGCTCCTCGGACGTGCCACGAGCGACCTCGACTTCGTGAGCGTGGGACCAGGCAGCGGCATCCGCTGGGCG
>JBCCRG010000309.1:0-5005 GCA_039208155.1 Bacteroidota bacterium
CTTCCGGGAGGTCGCTCCCGGTGCGGCCACGCGCGACATGTACCTAGACGAAGCAGGGGAGTACGTCAGCGCGCGCAGCAAGGTCGGCCACCTCGCTGTCGGCGTGCCGGGTAGCGTGGCGGGGCTGCTCGCCCTGCACGAACGCCACGGAGCGCTCCCACTCGCGACGGTCGTGCAGCCCGCCATCGACCTCGCGCGAGACGGGTTCGCGCTCAGCGTGCGGCAGGCGCGGCGCTTCAACCTCTTCCGCGACGATTTTGCGCCGGACTCGGCGGCGACGGCCTACTTCACGAAGGCAGACGGCACGCGGTGGGCCGAGGGCGACCGCTTCCAGCAGGCTGACCTGGCGGCGACCCTCACGCGCATCCGCGACGAGGGGCGCGACGGCTTCTACCGCGGGCGCACCGCCGACCTCCTCGTGGCGTCCATGGAGGCGAACGGCGGCATTATCACTCACGACGACCTCGCCACCTACGCGCCCGTCTGGCGCGTGCCTGTCACGTTCACCTACCGAGGCCACCGCGTCATCTCGATGGCCCCGCCGTCGTCGGGCGGCGTCGCGCTCGCGCAGATGCTGGGCAGCGTCGAGCCGTACAACCTGCGGCGCCTCGGCTGGCTCTCGCCCGCGTTCCTGCACCTCACCGCCGAGGCGATGCGCCGCGCCTTCGCCGACCGCGCCTACTGGCTCGGCGACCCGGCCTTCACCGACGTGCCGACAGCAGCGCTTCTGCGCGGACGCTACATCCAGGGACGGATGGCCGGCTTCCGCCCCGACACCGTCACTGCGAGCCGTACGCTCACGCACGGGACGCCCGCCAGCGTGATGCCGCAGACCGTGCCCGAGTCGATGGAGACGACGCACTACTCGGTCGTCGGGCTCGACGGCACCGCGATCAGCGTCACGACGACCATCAACGACAGCTTCGGTGCCAAGGTAGCCGTGGCGGGCGCGGGCTTTCTGCTGAACGACGAGATGGACGACTTCGCCGCCAAGCCGGGCGCGCCCAACCGCTATGGCCTCGTCGGGGCGGAGGCGAACCGCATCGAGCCCGGCAAGCGGATGCTCTCGTCGATGACGCCGACCATCATCGAGGATCCCGAGGGGCGGCTGAAGCTGGTGCTCGGCTCGCCCGGCGGCTCGCGTATCATCACGGCCGTCTACGAGGTCGCGCTCGGCGTGATCGACTTCGGGATGCCGGTGCAGGACGCCATCGCCGCGCCGCGCTACCACCACCAGTGGAAGCCCGACGACACGCTCCTGCTCGAACTCGACCGCACGCCCGCGTCCACCGTTGAGGCGCTCGAAGCACGCGGCTGGCACGTCCGTGAATTTGGGAGCCATACCGCCGTTCACGCCATCGAAGTCCGCTACGACCGCTCCGGCAACGCCACGCTCCACAGCGGTGTGGACCCGCGCCGTGAGGGGAGTGCCGCCACAGTTGCCACGCAGGGCGACTGGTAGCTTGTCTCATGATCGACACGCAGAACCACCGCTATGCCACAACCAACACCGTCCCGAACGCTAAGGCAGACTTCGCCGCGACAGAGCGGTTCACGAAATAAGATGTCAGGCACAGCGGGCTAATTCCTATGGCGAAGCACTGGAAAGAGCCGTACACGCTAGAAGCTGCACAGGCCCTCGGCATCCACGACTTCGAGGGGTGCCCCGTACTCGGTGACGCGAACACGCGATGGATCTATTACGTCCGCGTGTGCAGCTTCACGTTCGGCTTTTTCTCGCTCCGTGAGTTGGATCGGTATATCGACTTCTTCTCGCACAAGACGCTGCCGTCAAGTATGATCGAGGGACCCTTCTCAAGCGGTCCGGCAGCTTCGGTTGGGGACGGTCAGAGCGTGTTCGAGCGGCTCCCCGGCCGATTGCGAGCTGGGGGCAACCGTGACACCGTCCACAGGGCGCTAGAGCGCGCTCGAAGCGATTTCGCCAAGAGGATGATCTGAGCGTGGCCATTAGCTGACCGTGAGGCAGATAGATGGCTACTAACTCCGCAAGCCATGAACCGAGCATATTCGCGAAGGCGATTCCTTGCCCAAACCAGTTGCGCCCTTGCAGGCATGGTGATGGTCCCAGTTTCCTTCGCACGACCTACGAACGACGACCGTGCCGTCGTGCTGTTCGCGGCGCCCTCGGTCCGGAGTCGGTACTACGCGCCGTATTTCGATCGGGTGGTCGCCTTCTACACGGCCTTCTTCGAGCAGCGCGCGCCGTCCGACACGGTTCTGATCCTGGCTGACTCTCCTACGGCGTTGCAACTCCGCCGTCGCCTACCCCAGAGCCGGATCATCTCAGCCGACGTACCCGACATCTGGGTCCGTGATTTTGCACCGATCCAGACCCGGGCGGGCCTGTTCAAATTTCGCTACGCGCCCTCGTACCTCTCGCGCCGCGATGCCCGTCACATCGAGGACGCTTTCGTGCGTTGGCTGGATAGCGTCGGTGTGCGTACCGAGATCGTCGACCTGGTGGTGGATGGAGGCAATGTCTGCTACAACGGCACGGACAGCGCTGTGCTCACCGAGCGGGTGCTTCAGGAAAACGCGCACCTCAGCCGAGCCGAGATCGAAACGATGCTCAAAGACCGGCTCGGGCTGGAACGGGTTTGCCTCATTCCAGAGGAGCCTGGTGACACGACGGGTCACGCCGATGGGATGGTGGCCTGGCTGTCGCCGACGTGTCTGGCCGTTGCTAACCTGGAGCCGTCGCTCCGGGCGTCGGTCCTGAGGAGCGTGGAGCGCGCGTTGCCGGACGTGGAGGTCGTCGCCCTGCCACATGCACCGTCGGAGGAGCAATGGCGGGGGTTCTCCGACGCTTCGGGGATCTACGTCAACCTGCTCGCGACGCCCTCCACGCTATACGTGCCGGTCTTCGGCCTAGAGGCGGACGAAGCCGCGCTCGCCGTGGTGGCGCAGCGTGCCGACCGTGCGGTCGTGCCGGTGCCTGTGGGCAAGGTCGGCCAGATGGGCGGAAGCGTGCGTTGTATGAGTTGGGAGGTGCATGGTGCCGTAGCCCGGCGGTTGCGCGGCGCAGCCAGAGGGGACTGAGCAGGCGAAGGCGATTGGGGCAAGCCACACGGATGTGGTCCAGCGCGAGGGAACAGACGCCCCGTCAACTTCACGAGGCGTTAGAACCATCCATATCCGGAGCGAAGGGGGCGGCACGTAGATTGCCCATCGTACTGCTTTCCCGTTCTCCCCACCCCGCTTTCTCGCGCATGGAATCCCTCGCCGACATCGACTTTGACGCCCGCCTGACCCGCCTCGACCCCGACGCCATGCGCGCGGCGGTGCAGGCCTTCCCCGACCACTTCCGCGAGGGCTGGTCCCGCGCCGCTTCCGTCGAGGGTCTTGACTGGACTGCCACCGACTTCGACGCCGTCGTGGTGTGCGGCATGGGCGGCTCCGCCATCGGCGGGGACCTCACGCGGACCTACTGCGAGGCCACGAGCCCCGTCCCGATGGCCGTCGTGCGCGGCTATGACCTCCCGGCTTTCGTCGGGCCGAAGACGCTCGTCGTCGCGTCGAGCTACTCGGGCGGCACGGAGGAGACGCTCTCCGCCTTCCAGCAGGCCCTCGACCGCGGCGCGACCGTGCTCTGCGTCACCACCGGCGGCACGCTCCTCGACGCGGCCAAGCGCGAAGGGCTCGCCCACGTTGTGGTGCCCGGCGGTCTGCAGCCGCGCGCGGCGCTCGGCTACTCGTTCTCGGTGCTGCTGCGCCTCGCCCGCGCCCTCGGCATGACCGACCTCCCCGACGCTGACCTCGACGCGGCGCTCGACGAGGCCACGGCCCGCGCGGCGACGTATGCCCAGACGACCGACAACCCGGCGCTCGAACTCGCCGACACGCTCTATGGCAAGCTCTCGGTGATCTACAGCGGCGCAGGCTTCCTCGAAGCCGTCAACCTCCGCTGGCGTACGCAAATCCACGAGAACGCTAAGGCCCCGGCCGTTGGCAACCTCTTCGCCGAGCTGAACCACAACGAGATCATGGGCTTCGAGGCCGCGCCCGTCGCGATCTCGCAGCAGATGGGCATCGTCGTCCTCCGCGACGCCGACGACCACGCGCAGATCCAAAAGCGCATCGACATCACGCGCGGGCTGCTCGAAGACAGCGTCGCCTCGTGGACCGAAGTCGAGAGCGAGGGCTCGACGCGCCTCGGGCGGATGCTCTCGCTGCTCCAACTCGGCGACAGCGTCTCATTCTGGCTAGCGATGCTGCAGGACGTGGACCCGACGCCCGTGGACACCATCCAGGCGCTGAAGAAGACGCTGGCGGAGTCGTAGGGAGGGCTGCGCCAGATCGCACCCCCTGTCCTTCGTCGGCTCCGTTCTGTCGAACTCCGCTCCTCGGACTGTCCCCCTCAGGCATGAGGGGGACAGTTTGGCTGGACGTAGGAGCGTAGCGACTGTCCAACCAAACAGGGGGTGAACCGGCGTGCCATCCAGCGTGCGAGAGGGCCGCTCGGGAGAGGCTGCGTTCGGGTGAGCCAGAAGCCCCTTGACGTAGGCGCTAGGTCCATGTAACGTGCGGTCCTGCCGCTTCCCCGGAACGGTGCCCCGATGGCACCGCTGCCTGCCACCTCCGTGCCCGCGCTTCCCGTCCCGTCCGCCTCGACGTTCCGCTGTCTCGTGCTCGCCGTCGTGGCGCTGGCGCTGTGTGCGCCGCCCGCCGTGGCGCAGTACGGCTTCTCGTTCGGTCGCAACAAGGTCCAGTACGAGGACTTCGACTGGCACGTCATCGAGACAGAGCACTTCGACGTCTACTACTACCCCGAGATGGAGGAGCTCGCGGAGTACGGGGCGGCTTTCGCCGAGGAGGTCTACGACGAGTTAGAGCACCGCTTCAACTTCTCGCTGGTGCGGCGCGTCCCGCTCATGTTCTACGCGACGAACCTGCACTTCAAGCAGACGAACATCACGCCGGGCTTCATCCCGGACAACGTCGGCGGCTTCTTCGAATTCCTCAAAGGCCGCGTGGTCGTCCCGTC
>JBCCRG010000310.1:0-5000 GCA_039208155.1 Bacteroidota bacterium
GCGCCTCGGCACCTTCGAGGACGACGCGACCTTCCGCGACCTGCTCCAGCCGTACCTCGCCGAGCAGCCGCTGCTACGCCTCGGCATCAACCTGGGCCTCGGCCTGCCCACCGACGCTGTCGCGACGGACTACCAGCGGACATTCCTCCCCCTCGAACTCCTCGACGCCTTCGACCGCGCCACGCTCGGCGGGCAGCCGCTCGTGGCTCGGACCGACACGCTCTTCTGGACGGGCTACGCCGAGCGCACCCCCACGACCTCGAACTGGCCGCTCGCGCTGACTTGGGCGCTGTTCGTGCTCGGCGGCGCGCTGACGGTGCTCGGCTGGCGGCGCGGCGCGGAAGTCGGCACGTGGGGTCGGCGCGGGGACGCGCTGCTGTTCGCGGTCGCCGGGCTGTCGGGAGCGATCCTGGCGTTTCTCTGGTTCGGAACGGAGCACCGGGTGACGGGGCCGAACCTCTCGCTGCTGTGGCTCTGGCCGACCCACGTGCTTGTGATGCCTGTCCTGCTGCGCACGGCGCGGCCAAGCTGGATGCGGACCTACCTCTGGGCGGCAGCCATCGCAGCAGGCGGCATGGCGCTGACGTGGGGGCTCTGGCCGGAGACGCTACCGGTACCGCTGTGGCCGGTGGCGGCCCTGCTGGCACTGCGCGCGGCGCGTCGGGCAGCCATGGCTCGGACTGCGACCGGGGAGTTGGCGGCGTCCTCGTGATCCAGATAATCGAGGATCAGCCGGTTAAGAAAAAAGTTTGTTGGAACAAGTAAGGAGGTCTATGGTCGGAGCCTCTACAGCCCTTCCCCAGACCCACGGCTCTTCTCCATCCAACCCCATCCTGCCATGTTCCGCTTCTTCGCCAGCGTTTTCGCGGCGGCCCTCGTCCTCGTCGCGTTTACCGCGCTCCGCCCCGCCGACGCCCCCGCCACCGTCCTCGACGTTCCCGCCGGGAGCTACGCCCTCGACGCCGTCCACTCCGAGGTCGCCTTCGAGGTGCGCCACTTCGGCGTCTCCAACGTGCGCGGCGAGTTCACCGACTTCGATACCGAGATCTCCTTCGCCGACGGGACGGTCGGCAGCATGTCCGTCTCCGCGACGATCCAGGTCGCCTCGGTGGACACGGACAACGAGCGCCGCGATGGCCACCTCAAGAGCGACGACTTCTTCAACGCCGAGCAGTTTCCGACGATCACGTTCACGAGCACGCGCGTCGAGGACGCCGACCCGAACGACGACGAGTTTCTCCTGATCGGCGACCTCACCATCCGCGACGTGACCAAGGAAGTCGCGATGGAGGTCGAGATGTTCGGCCCCGTCACCGGGCGCGAGGACAAGACGCACATCGGCTTCGAGGCCGAGACGGAGATCAACCGCCAGGACTTCAACGTGAAGTGGGGCGGCGCGCTCTCCGGCGGCGAGCTCGTCGTGAGCGACGACGTCGAGATCGAGCTCGACATCCAGGCCATCCTCGCCGAAGGCTAGACGCACCTCCGAGCCGAGAAACCGAAGCGCCGGGGCCCCGTGAGGCCTCGGCGCTTTTTTTGTGCGTCACTGGTGTGTCCGTCAGCGATGCACCGGGGGCTACGCGAGGGGAGCCCCCACATGTCGACGCGCAGCCACCCGGCGGGCGTGACGGGCCGGAACCGCTTCCGAAAAGGCAGGCAGCCACCTACTCTGAGAGCGATCACCTCGTCTCACGCTTCCGCTTGCTGCCATGCGTCCCACAGCCCCTCACGTCGTCGGGATCGACTTCTCCGACGCCTCCGCCCGCGCCCTCCGCGCCGCCGCTGGGCTCGCCCTCACCGCCGCCGCACCGCTCCACGTCGTCCACGCCGACGAGACCCAAGCCACGGCCCGGGCTGTCGGCTCTGACGTGCTGCTCACGGACCTCCGCGCCTTCGTGCGGCGCACCTTCGGCGGGACGCTGCCCGGCGTGCGCATCACGTATGCCATCGCGCGCGACCTCTCGCCGGGCCTGGCGCTGAGCAGCTACGCGAAGGATGTCGAAGCCCGCCTCCTGGTGGTGGGCACGCACGGGCGGCGGGGGCTGAAGCGGTTGCTGCTCGGCAGTGTTGCCGAAGAGGTGGTACGCACCGCGCCGTGCCACGTCATGACGATCCCGGATCCCGTGGACGAGGCGCCATCGCCAGTCAACCGTCCCGTACTCGCCCCCGTCGATTTCTCGATGGCGTCGGAGGAAGGCCTCCGCCTCGCCCGCATGTGGGCCACGCGTCTCCACGCCCCGCTGGTGCTCCTGCACGTGATTGATTCAGGACTGTACCCGGCGTTCTACCTCCCCGACCTCGCTGAGGGATACACGCTCACGCAGCTCCTCGACGAGCGCGCCCGCAAGCGCCTGCCGCGCTTCTACGCCCAGGCCGTCCATGGCACGGACGCCGGGCCGGAGTGCGCGGAGGCCGATGGCATCCAGGTCGAGACGGCCGTTGGGCGTGCCGACGTCGAGATCGCGGTCTTCGCTGAGGAGATTGGGGCCCGCCTGATCGTGATGGCGACGCGCGGGCTGACGGGGCTGGAGCACGTCCTCCTCGGCAGCACCGCCGAGCGCACACTCCGCCGCGCGCCGTGCCCCGTGCTCACGCTCCGCCCAAGCCCCACGGCCGACTCGCCCGGCGATGCCGCCGCCGTCCGCGCCGACGCGCGGGCCCTCCTCGAAGCCGACCTGCACCTTCCGTAGCGCGCCGACCCCGTTCTCCCCACGTTCAACCGGTTCCTCCCATGCTGAAGATCAACCGCGTCCTCTTCCCGACCGACCACTCCGGCTGCGCCGACAGCGCCCTCGGGCACGCCGTGGCCCTGGCCTCGCTCTACGACGCCGAACTCCACGTCCTGACGGCCCTCGACGCCTACGACGACCTCGACGAGGCGCTGGACGACGACCACCTCGACGATGCCTCCTACCTCCTGCGCCAGCACGACCGCGTGCGGATCGTCCGCGTGGCCGAACTCGGCAGCTCCGCCGCCGACGTGATCCTCGACTACGCCACACATTCCGACATCGACCTCGTGGTGATGGCGACGCACGGGCGGCGCGGGGTGGCGCACCTGCTCCACGGCAGCGTCGCCGAGCGCGTCGTCCGGGAGGCCCCGTGCCCCGTGCTTACGCTCCGCTGCGACGCGCCCACGCTCGATGCCAACGACGGGACCGACAACCGCATCCTCGTCCCGTTCGACTTCTCCAGCCGCTCGCGGTACGCCCTCGACTACGCCGCCGACCTCGCACGCGCCTTCCATGCCGACCTCGATCTCGTCCACGTCGTCTCCGACGCGATGTGGCCGGACGTCTACGGCTTCGACGCGGGAGCCACCAACACCGACGTGCTCCAGGCGCGCGCCCGGACGGCCCTTGACCGGCTCGTCAGCGAGCTGCGGGCCAGGGGAGTACGTGCGCACGCTCACGTGGATGCCGGCTTCCCGGCCACGAGCTTGGCCGACATCGCAGAGGAGCGCCGCGTCGACCTCATCGTGATGGCCTCGCACGGGCTGACTGGGCTGAAGCGGTTGCTCCTGGGCAGCGTCGCCGAAAACACGGTCCGCCTCGCGCCCTGCCCGGTGCTCGTCGTGAAGTCCTTCGGCACGTCGCTCCTCCACGCCCGCGACCTCACGCGTATGGGCATGACGACGGTGTAGGTGGGCTTGGTCTCTCGTCCTTGGTCCTTTGTGTTGCATGGGAACCCACAAGGGACCAGGGACGGCGACCTTCGCGCTCAGGACGTATAGTCGATGGGGACGCCGTCGATGTGGTGGGGGCCAAGAACCTCGACATACGCCCGCACCGCCTCGGTCAGACTGGGCATCACGCGGGTGTGCACCGGACCGAAGCGCGCGACGCCGACCTCGTATTGCTCGTGCAGGCAAATCTGTTCGCCGCGGGCTTCCAGGCGGACGCCCATGAAATCGAGCGAGCGCGTCTCGGGGCGCGGTAGCCATCCGTCGGCGTGCAGGATCGCTTCAGCGGCGGCAACGAGGACGCTAAAGCGGGCACGTCCATCAGGGAGGGCGCGCCGCTCCGGCACGTTGAGATGGCCCGTATCGAGGAGCTTCTGGCAGAGCGCCAGTTCGCCGGGGCTCTTTACACCGAACGACATCCTTGCTGGAGGAAGGTAATGAGCGGGTGTGCCTATGGTCTGTAGTCCTCTGCAACATTGTTACAGTAGAGGCTTGCACCCATAAGGTCTGGGAATAAAGTAGAGTAGTTGATATTCATAAGCTCCAGCTTCTTCAGAGCTGATCTTCTGAAATCAAAATCTCCGGGAAAAACAATCTTGATAAGAACTGGATCATAAATATCTCGAGATTTTTTCAATACCCATTCATCGACAGATCTCATAACAGGACCTTTTGAGAAAAGACCTGATTGTCCAAGTAAACGTTTGTTGTCATCGGAGTCGGGAAAAATGAGTTCGAGGCGCTCTTTTTGGCTCAATCCGGCATTAATTTTCTCGACTCTCTCCTTGTGAAGACACCAAAGAACACGTTCGTTCTGGTCGTCCTCAATACTTCCGAGTGCAAAGAAAATAGATATATATGGAGACCGTGACCAATCAAGAAGTGGAGTTGCTAACCCAAAATGCTGCCCCAATGCCCAGAGTTCGTTTTCTTCAAGCTTGGGTGGACTGTTGCCACGTCGCCCTCGTATCTCTAAGCGAAATCGATCAAGATGAGACTGGACAAAATCGTCTACCGGTCCATGCTTCGCTCCGGTTTTGCGAGCATGTTTTATCAACCGGTCTAGGGTCGAGGTTAATTCCCAGCTTGCATTTGATTGCCTCCTAAATACATAGTCGCCAATATCAGAAATCTCTTCCTCGATAAGGTCTCGAAGCTCACTAAAGCTTGATACGTTATACGTCCTGAGTGCTTCAGGATTAGACATGAGTGTGTTTGTCCTGGCGTGGTGACTGTAATTAGGGTTTCGGGAACTTAAGGATCGTTAGCAACACATTCAATCTGAAATATGCGTCTGGTCTGCAGCCAGGCAGCTACA
>JBCCRG010000311.1:0-4986 GCA_039208155.1 Bacteroidota bacterium
ACCCGCCCGCCGAGGTGCTGATCGCGGACGATAGCTCGACCGACGCCACGGCTGAGGTGGCCACCTCGTTCGCAGACCGCCTGCCGCTCCGCGTCCTCGCGATCCCCGACGGCGAGGCCACAGCGGCAGGGCTGCCGCGCAAGAAGCACGCGCTCGCGACCGCCATCGCCGCCGCGCAGCACGACCGCCTCGCGTTCACCGACGCCGACTGCGTGCCGCCGCCGCACTGGCTCGCCGCGTTCGCCCAGCACGCACGTGTGGCACCCGACGCCGTGCTCATCGGCCACTCGCCAACGCGCCGTGCGCCAGGGTCTCAGGCCACAGCCGCACCCCGTACGCCGCCGTGGCTCGCCACGCTCGTGCGCTTCGAGACGTTCGTGACGGCGTTCCTCACGGTGGCCGCGCTCGGGCTCGGGCGGCCGTACATGGCCGTCGGGCGCTCGCTCTCCTACCCGCGGTCGCTCTTCGACCGCCTCGGCGGCTTCGCCCACCAAGCCGCCTCCCTCTCCGGCGACGACGACCTGCTCGTGCAGGAAGTCCACCGCCACCGAGCCGCGCCCCTCCGCGCCGTCCTGGAGGCGCCTGTGCTCACGGATCCGCCAGCGACGCTGGGCGCGTGGCTTCGGCAGAAGCGCCGCCACACCTCGGCGGGACGTTTCTACGACCGCGTGGCGCTAGCGCTGCTCGCGGTGTTCCACCTCACGCACGGCCTCGTCTGGCTCGGCGTGCCCGTGTTCTGGGCGACCGGAAGCTGGACGGGCGCGGGGCTGCTCGCGATCCTCCTCCTCATCCAGCGTGGCGCCCTGCGCGGCCCGGCAGAGGCACTCAGCGTGGCCGATGTGATGCCAGCCTGGCCGCTGTGGATGTGGGGGTATGCGCTCTACAACAGCTTCGTGGCACCGCTCGGTGGGCTTGGCGCGCGGCGGTGGTAGGCAGGAAGGCAGAAGGATGAAGGGACGGGCTCGGGTCTTCGGGGGCGCAGCAGCCTGAGAAGCAGCCCTCGGGACCACACGGGACCACACGGTGGCGAGGTCTCACCGCCTCACGGCCACACCGAAACACCGCAGCACGTTAGCACACGTGCTTAGCTGCTGCGGAGGGGGTCGGGCGAACCCAACGGCGGGTGGATCCGTCACGTCTCCCCGGACGCGCACGGCCTGCGCCGTCCCAGGGTGAGATTTTTTTTCGGACGGGCGCGCTTTTTTTTGGACGGGCATCCCCGCCACCCTCGCAGGTTCACGTACCCCGGCATGTCTGAGGCGAGCGACAACCCTGGCCGGTGATCAGCCGGAAGCCCCAGGATGGCACGGAGAAGCTACACGGACGGCACAACTCTCATCCCCCAAGCGAGTCTCGGTGACAGGCAAGCAGGTACGTCCTTTGAAGACGGGAACAGCGCAATCACCCTGCTTCACCCTTCACCCCGACCCACCCATGCCGTCCCTCCGACTCCCCAGCCACGTGGCGGGAGCATGCGCCCTGGCGCTCACGCTGCTCCTCTCCGCCTGCGACTTCGCCACCATCCAGAGCGACCTCGAAGACGCCGCCGTCGTGCGAATGAACATCCCGGCGGCCTCCGCTGAGGTATCGATCTCCTTCACCGATGCCGCGACCGGCCTGCCGGTCTCCAGCCCTATCGCGCTGACCATCACGGGAGACGAGGGCGCGCAGGTCGTCGATCCCATCTTCTTCGAGCCTGTGGCTGCAACGACAACGGAGGGCGGCACCATCACCCTCGCCGTCGCCGACGGCACGCCGCTGTCCGCAGAGACACCCGCGAGCTTCGAGGTGATCGCCCAGGCCGAGGGCTATGTCACCACAGGCCGCTCTGTCGCTGTGACGAAGACGGGCACGAGCACAGTCGATATCCAGATGCTCGCCACGGGCAGCGCAGCCCCGGCAGGCGTCAGCCTGATCGCAGGTGCGCCCGCAGGCTCGGCCGATAACCAGGGTCGCGTGCGAGAGACGGTCGTCATCGAGACGGCTCCAGACTCGGAGACGGGCCTGCGTGCCGTGGTGACGGTACCTGGCGGTGCCGTGCTGACGGACGCCCAGGACCGGACGCTCCGCGGCGCGCTCCAGGCCATGGTGGCCTACCACAGCCCGCGCAGCCCGGAGGCGCTCGCGCTGCTGCCGGGCGGCTTCGAGAGCCCCGTGCTGGAGTATGCCGACGGCCGCGTGTCGCGCGACCAGGCGTTCGTCTCGGCGGGCTTCGTCGCCTTCGAGGTCAGCGACGCCTCGGGCCGCCGCGCGGCGCGGCTCAGCACCCCGATGGAGGTGGCGATGGGGCTGCCGGAGGACTTCGTGAACCCGGAGACCGGCCGCGCGCTCGCGCCCGGTGACCAGCTCCCGGTGTGGGGCTACGACGCCAGGACGGGCCGCTGGGTCGAGGCAGGCTTCGCGACGATTCCGGCCGCCCGCACGGCCTCGGCGGCGGCGCTCGACGTGACGATCCTGCACGAGACGTTTGACACCATCCAGATCGCCTTTGCGTCAGACGCCTCCGCAGGCTGCGAGGCCGGCTTCTCGATCCGCTTCGACGGCCTCCCGGCGGATCTCCCGGCGCGCATCCGCGCCTACGCTTCGGGCTACGCGGCTAGCCTCGACATCGTGGACGGCACCGTCACCTTCGGGAGCCTCCCGGCGGGCGTGAACGAGTTGACCGCCGAACTGCTCTTCGAGGACGAGGTCATCGGCAGCCGCACGTTCCAGGTGCCCTGCGGCGCGAGCGTCTCCGTCTCGGCAACGCCGCCGTCCGGCCGCGTGATCGCCGACATCTCGACGAAGGTCGAGTGCACCGCGGAGAAGTTGGAGCTTTTCCCGTCCGGCACCATCCTCGTGCAACGTGAGGGCGTGACGCACCGCACGCCGCTGACGCTGAAAGACGGCCAGGTGCGCGTGAACGGCGTCGTGCCGGGCGCGACCTACACCGGCACGTTCAGCTACGTCCAGGACGGCCGGGCGAAGCAGCACACGCTCCGCTACGTCGCCGACGGGGCGGTCGAGGACGGCGTCCTCCGCATCGAGGAGCACATCGTCGACAACCGCGACCTCTGCGACCGCCTCTAGGCTGATGCCGTAGGGCACGTGGACATTCGGTCTGATCGGCCCTAGGCGCCCGCTGCTTTCTGCTGCGGAGGTACCGCCGCCCCTCGATTCTGGCGGTGCCTCCCTGCTCACCCCTCACCCTGCCTTCCCATGTCCCGTTTCCTTCTTCTGCTGGCGCTGCTGGCGGCCCCCTTCCTTCTTGCTGACACCGTCCAGGCACAGCGCGCTGGCTTCGCCCTCCGTGCCGGTACCGCCGGGCTCGGCGGCGATATCATCGTCGGCATGAGCAACCACTTCCACCTCCGCGCCAGCGGCACCTACCTCCCCTACTCGACCACCTACCTCCAGGAGGACGACCGCGTCGATGTCTCCTACGACGCCGACGCGCAGCTCTTCACCATGGCTGGGATGCTCGACTACTACCCCTTCCGCACCGTTGTGCGCCTGAGTGCCGGCGTCGTGTACAACGCCTCGTCGGTGTCGGCCATCGGCACACCGACGGACTCCTACACGACGGGCGGACGCACCTTCACCGCCGAGCAGCTAGGGACCGTCTCGACGACGCTCGACTATGGCTCGCAGGTGCAGCCCTACGTTGGCCTTGGCTTCGGCAACCCGCTCGCCCCGGGCAACCGCTTCGGGTTCATGCTCGACATGGGCGTGTTCTACACCAACGCGCCTGCCGTTGCGATGGAGGCGACGGGCATGCTGGAACCTACCGCGCAGAACGCCGCTGACATTCAGGCGGCGCTGAGCCCGCTCACGATCTACCCTGCGATCTCGGTCGCGTTCTCAGTCAACTTCGGCAAGCGGTAGCCTATCGTACGCCGACGTTCGCGGCCTCCGCGCTGACATCCCCGCGCAGGATGCCTGGCGCGGAGGCCGCGGCGCGTTTGGGCACGATGTTCGGTCAGCGTTCGAGGCAGCGCACGCCCTCGGCGACGGCGCGTGGCTTAGGGAGCACGGTCAGTTCGTCCGAGCGGAACGGATCCACGACGATAGGCAGGTAGCGGTACGTCTCGAAGTAGCCCGCGCCGCGCTGGTTCATCGCCCCGATGGCCTTGCGGAGGTGCTCGTAGGCGTCCGGCCCTGCGAGGATGGCGTGCGGCTCGGCCCCGAGGTCTTGGAGGGCGCGCACCTCGTCGTCGATCACGGCGAGGATGGCGTCGCGGGTGGGGCGGTGCTGGCAGACGGTCATGGTGTCGGCAGTGGAGCAGGCGGCGGAAGCGGAACGGGACGACAGAAGTAGAGCGGGGCGGCGGGAGCGTGCAGCGTAGGTTGGTGTTAGAAGCGGCTCCCAATATCGCTTTCCATCGCGCCGCGCTCACCCACGCTCTCGCTGTGCTCCACACCACCGACTCGCTCCGCACCCCGGACGGCCTCACGCTCTTCACTCGCACCTGGGCCCCAGAACTCGGCACCGTCCGCGCGGACGTGCTGCTCGTCCACGGCATCGGCGAGCACAGCGGGCGCTACGCCCACATCGCCGCGCACCTGATGATGCAAGGCATCCGCGTCTTCGCGTACGATCAGCGTGGGCACGGCGAGTCGGAGGGCGAGCGCGCCTACATCGAGCGGTTCGACTCGCTGGTGGCGGACCTCCACCACGTCCGCGCGCTCGTGGAGGTACAGCGCGCCGAGCCGGCTGGCCCTACGACACCGCTGTTTCTGATGGGTCACTCGCTCGGCGGCCTCGTGGCGGCGCGGTACGTGAGCGCGCACAGCAGCGAGGGGCTCGCGGGCGTCATCCTGTCGTCGCCTGCGCTGCGCACCGACGTGGCCCCGCTCCTGCAGAAAGTCTCCGGCGCGGTCGCCCGGTTCGCACCGCGCCTCCGAACGGTGAAGCTCGACCTGAAGGCGCTCTCGCGCGACCCGCGCGTGATCCGCAACTACGAGGAGGACCCGCTCGTGACCTCCGGCCGCGGCGTCCGCGCACGC
>JBCCRG010000312.1:0-4978 GCA_039208155.1 Bacteroidota bacterium
AACTGGAGCGTGGTCTTCTCGGCGAACGACTTGAAGCCGTGAAGCTGGAGGGTGCGGAGGTACATACGGCAGGCGGAAGCCGTAGGGGTGGCAGAGTCCGGGTGGGGCGGAGCCCGCGAAGATACGCGTGGCGTGCCTGGAAACCGCTTTCGTCGTAGCGCTAGCGCAGCGCGGCAGCCGTTCTGAGCAGCACAAACACAGCGCGCCCCGCCATCGGGTGGACAGCGGGGCGCGGACATCAAGTGGATGCGAGGTGACGGGCGGATTCGAACCGCCGTACTGGGTTTTGCAGACCCATGCCTAGCCACTCGGCCACGTCACCAGAAGGACACGCAATATACGCTGCCGGTCGTGCGGTTCCGCATCACGCTCGCGAAGCCTCCGTGGAAGTCTTACCGCGTCGTCCCGAATCGAAAGAGGGTCTGGTGCACGTAGGTGTCGCCCGGGCGCAGCACGATGGAGGGGAAGCTCGGCTGGTTGGGTGCGTCGGGGAAGCGCTGCGTCTCCAAGGCGAGGCCCGCATGCGGCCCGTAGCCGGTGAAGACCTGCACGCCCGGCTCGGTCGTCCAGACGTCCAGCGTCCGTCCAGTTGTCGGAGCGTGTACCTCCGCTGCGAGATGGAGGGCCTGCTGCGAGTCCGCCTGCAGCACGAACGTGTGGTCGTAGCCGTTCACCCGCGCGAGTTGTGGGTCGGCCGTAATCACCTCCCACGTGAGGCGGTCGCCGAGACGAGTCGGACCGCGGAAATCGAACGGCGTGCCCGCGACGGGGCGCACCTCGCCGGTTGGGATCGATGTGGCGTCGGTTGGGAGGTAGGCGCTGGCGGGAACGCAGAGGATGTGGTCATACACGTTGCCGCTCGGCCCGTCGAGGTTAAAGTAGGCGTGGTGGGTGACGTTGACGAGCGTCGGCGCGTCGGTCGTGGCGCGGACATCGAGCGCGAGCACATCGTCGTCGGAGAGCGCATACGTCACGGTCACATCGAGGGCACCTGGATAGCCCTCCTCGCCGGCCGGGCTTGTCAGTGTGAGCACGACGCCTGCCGAACTCGGTGTTTCGAAGGGCTCGGCGTCCCAGCGTCGCAGGTGGAAGCCCTGCTCGCCGCCGTGGAGATGATTGGGGCCGTCGTTGACAGGAAGCTGGTACGTCTCACCATCGAGGACAAATCGCCCTCCAGCGATACGGTTGGCTACGCGCCCCACGAGCGCCCCGACACACCACGGGTTGTCGAGGTAGGTGTCGAGGTCGTCGAAGCCGAGCGTGACCTCGCCGAGTGCGCCGTTGCGGTCTCGGGTCTGCACAGAGCGGAGGAGTGCGCCGAAGTCGCTCACCTGCACCGTCGTGCCATGGGCGTTGCGGAGGGTGAAGAGCGTGGCAGTAGAGCCGTCGGGCAGCGTACCCCAGGGGGCGGAGGAAAGGCGGGTGGACACAAGACGAGCGTAAGCCGGAAGGAGAGACGAAGCTCGCCAAACGAGAAGAGAGCCGGTCCGGTTCGCGCACATTTCGCGCTGTGCCACGCCGGGCGCTATACTGCGCCGTTCTCCCCACCAGCCCGTCTCCCCATGCTCGCTGCACTCGACTGGGTCGTTGTCGGCCTCTACTTCCTCGTCGTCTTCGGCGTCGCCATCGGAGCCACGATTCGCGAGCGCCGCCGTAATGCGGAGGACTCCGCCGACTACTTCCTCGCCGGGCGCAACGTGGGCTGGTTCGTGATCGGAGCGTCGCTCTTCGCGTCCAACATCGGCTCGGAGCACCTCGTTGGGCTCGCCGGATCGGGGGCGGTGTCGGGCGTCGCGCCGGGGCAGTTCGAGGTACTCGCGTCGCTGATCCTCCTGCTACTCGGGTGGGTCTTCGTACCGTTCTACATCAAGAGCGGCGTCTTCACGATGCCGGAGTTTTTGGAGCGGCGCTACTCGGCGGGCGCGCGGTGGTACCTCGCCACCATCTCGATCATCGCCTACGTGCTGACGAAGATCTCCGTCACCATCTTCGCCGGCGCGGTCGTCTTCAGCGCGGTCGGCGTGCCGTTCTGGACGGGCGCGCTCATCGTCGTCGTGGCGACGGGGGCCTACACGGTCTTCGGCGGGCTGCGTGCGGTGCTCTACACGGATCTCATCCAGACCTTCGTGCTCATCGGCGGCTCGATGGCCGTGACGCTGCTCGGCCTGAGCGCCATCGGTGGGTGGGACGGCCTCGCAGCAGGTGTCCCTGATGACTTCCTGAGCATGTGGAAGCCGATGACCGACCCCGACTTCCCGTGGACGGGCATCCTTTTCGGCGCACCGATTTTGGGCGTGTGGTACTGGTGCACGGACCAGTTCATCGTGCAGCGGACGCTCTCGGCCAAGAACATCGACGAGGCGCGGCGGGGTACCATCTTCGCGGGTATCCTGAAGCTGCTGCCGCTGTTCATCTTCGTGCTGCCGGGCCTGATCGCCTACGTGCTCACGCAGAACGGCACCATCACGCTGGCCGATGAGAACGAGGCGCTGCCGACGCTCGTGGCGGCGCTGCTGCCAGTGGGCCTGCGCGGGCTCGTGATCGCGGGACTCCTCGCGGCGCTGATGTCGAGCCTGTCGAGCGTGTTCAACTCGTGCTCGACGCTCATCACGTGGGACGTGTACAAGAAGCTCAACCCCGCCGCCAGCGAGCAGCGCCTCGTGTGGGTGGGTCGCCTCTCGACGGTCGTGCTGACGGTGCTGGGGCTGGCGTGGATTCCGCTGGTGGAAGCGGCGGAGGGCGGGCTGTATGTCTACCTCCAGTCGGTGCAGGCGTACATCGCGCCGCCCATCGCAGCGGTGTTCCTGTTCGGGCTGCTCTGGAGTCGCCTCAACGCGCCGGGCGCGCTAGCGTCCCTGCTGACGGGCTTCGTGCTCGGCCTGACGCGCCTCACGCTGGAATCGATGCAGGTAGAGGCCGGGTTCTTCACCGCGATCAACTTCCTGCACTTCGCGATCGTGCTCTTCGTGATCTGCACGGCCGTGCTGGTCGCCGTGAGCCTCGCCACGGCTCCGCCGTCGCGCGAGCAGATCGCCGGGCTCACCTTCGCCACAGCCGACGAGCGGACGCTCGCGGAAACGCAGAACGACGTCATCAACGCCGCCGCTGTCTCGACGCCGCAGCGTCGTCGCCTCGACCTCGTGTTCACGGGTCTGCTCATCGTGGCCGTGCTGGTGGTCTGGACCGTCTTCTCCTGATCGCTCTGGACGGGGGCTACAGCCAGTAACCACGACCAGTAGGTGAAGCCGGATGCTCGCGCGTGTCAGGCCGTCCTGACTGTCCCGTACGCTCGCGCTCAGCGTAGTAGGCCGCGAGTCGCTCCTCGTATTTGTCCATCGGCACGCAGACACCGTTGGGGAGGCGACACCAATACTGCCCGCCGTAGGTCGGGTCGAGCCGGTGGTCATGGAAGTGCCGGAGGGCGCTCGTGACGCCGAGGAAGTCGGCGTGGCCAGTGCGGCTCATGGCAACGTGGGGATCAGCGCGGGAGATGGATCGTCGGGTGGTCGGGGTCAGCGCGATAGAGGACGGCCGTGTGTCCGACGACCTGTACCACGTGGACTTCGCTGAGACGTCCAGCCAGCGCGTGCGCCGTCGTGCGCGCGTCCTCGGGAGCCGCGTCGAGGATGCGGATCTTCAGCAACTCGCGGGTGCGCAGTGCATCGGCGAGCGCGTGGGCGGACGCGTCAGTCACGCCCTCCTTGCCGATGTGCAGGACAGGCCGGAGGCCGTGGGCGAGGCCGCGCAGGTGCGCGCGCTGTTTCGAGGTGAGCAAAGGCATGACGCGAGGACAACAGCGAGAGGACACGAGACGCTACAGAGTACGCGTGCGCCTCTCTGCCGGAGGCAACTGCCTCGCGAAATCGCCGCGAACGCCGACCTGCCATCAACGTGACACTTCCGCCGCCATGGCGGCGTTTGCGGTCGAGGCAATCGATGTGCCGTGGAAGCCATGCAGCCTGTGGTTGACCTGCCAGCACGAGTTATGCGGCCTCGCCTCTATCCTCTGACGGCCAGCCTACGCTAGCAATTGGAGCCTCCCCGTTGTTCCTCTTGACAGCATTAATCAGCCGCTTGGTTGCCTGATTGTCTGCCGTAACAGCTACGCTGACTATGCTCACATCACCCAACTTCTCTGTGAGGTAGCCTGAAGCCCAGCTGACATCGATACCTAAGAACTTCTCATCCTGATCTTGTCGGTTGAGCAAAGCCAGAATGTTCTGGGCGAACCTCCGCAGTTCATCCTCACTGCCGATCAAGAAGGCCTCGTCAGGGCCGGTCTCCCACATGATAGCTGGCAAAGTGGGAAAGTCTTTGGGACTGCCCATCACGGTGCGTTGGCTGGCGATTTGATGTTTGACGACATAGCACACAGGTCGAGCGCGCAGCGTCAGCCCACGCGCTCTGTCGAGGCTGCTACCCGGTCGAGGAGCACACTCGCCAGCAACACCTTGTCGGCACGGGGCAGGTCGTGCTGCGTGCCGTCCGCGCCGAGCAGCGTGACGCGGTTCGTGCCGGTCCCGAAGCCTGCCCCGTTCTCATTGGCGAAGTTGAGCACGATCCAGTCGAGGTGCTTGCGGGCGAGCTTGGCCTGCGCGTTCGCCAGCCCGTTCTGCGTCTCCAGCGCGAAGCCGACGAGCGTCTGCCCAGGGCGCTTCTGTTCCCCGATTGCCGCGAGGACGTCCGGCGTCCGGCGCAGGCGCAGCGTGACCTCGTCACGGTCGGCCTCTTTCTTTCGCTTGTGTGGGCTCGGATCCGCAGGCGCATAATCCGCGACGGCCGCGGCGGCGATGACGAGGTCGGCGTCCGCGTGCTGCATCGCGGCGGCGTGCATCGAGGCGGCTGTCGTCACGTCGATGCGGGTGACGCCTGGCGGCGTGTCGAGTGCGGTCGGACCGCTCACGAGCGTGACGGCTCCGCCTCGGGCCGCAGCCGCAGCGGCAAGCGCGTACCCCATCGTGCCCGTGGACGGATTCGA
>JBCCRG010000313.1:0-4974 GCA_039208155.1 Bacteroidota bacterium
CGCACGAGCAGCACCTTCTGCGTGGCCTGCTGCCCGTCGGCGCGTACCTCCACCACGTAGACACCGCTCGCGAGTCCACGGGCGTTCCACGTCACCTCGTGCCGCCCCGCCGCGTAGGGCTGCGCCGCTGCGAGCCGCGCTACCTCCGCGCCGAGCACGTTGTAAACGGCGATGGAGACGTCGGCGGGGTCGGGGAGGGCAAAGCGCACCGTGGTCGTGCGGGCGAACGGGTTCGGGTAGGTCGCTTCGAGCGCGAACACCTCGGGTACTGTCCCGTCGTCCTCGACGGCGACGCCCATGCGCTGCTCGACGAGGCGGAGGTCGTCCACCCAGACCGAGCCGTACTGCGCGCTGCCGGGGACGTAGGTGAGCTGGATGCTGTCGAAGCGGAGCGAGCCGTTCAGGATGCCGTCGCCGATCCATTCGCCGACCTCGCCGCTGGCCATGTCCCACGAGACGATGTTCCACCCGATCCAGTCGATGGTGAACCACGGGCTCACCTCCGTGCCACGGATGGGCGTGCCGAAGCCGTCGTCGACGGCGAAGCGGAGCTGGTTGCCGCTGCCATCGCCGAAGACGTAGGCCTGCAGCCGCCGGTTGGGCTCGAAGCGCAGCTCGAACGGCGGGCCGTCGTTGAGGAACTCGCGGATGAGCCAGTCAGACGCGGTGAGGTCCCACCCGTAGTCGAGGCGGAGCGCCTTCGTGCTGCCCGTGAGAAGGTTGACGATCTCCTCGTCGATGCTGGCGTCGGTCGAGTCGGTGATGATGCCGGTCGTGGAGCCGCTCTGCTGCGGGACCCACCAGCGGTCCTCGAAGCCGACCTCGAAGTCGTCGATCTCGGTCGCGATCCACTCGAAGTCGCCCGTCGTGAAGGTGAACTGCTGCAGGTCCGCCTGCGCGTTCAGGAAGAAGTCCTCCAGGCCCGGCTCGGCGACGTAGCGGTAGACCGTCTCCGGTAGGAGGTCCTCGGTCGGAAAGACGGAGATCACGCTCTGCTCCAGGTCGCCGACCTCGGGCGTGTAGAGCTGCACGAGGGCAGGCACGGCGGCTCCGCCCGCCGAGGGCTCCAGCCGGATGAGGCCCTCGACCGACTCAGGGCGGATCGGCTCGGAGTAGGTCACCGTCACCACCGGGCGCGGCTCCACGCCGGTGGCGCGGCTGAGCGCGGCCCCGACGATGCGCGGAGGCTCCGTGTCGGGGAAGCTCGTCGTGAAGGCGAGCGTGAACGGGTCGCCGCCGGTGCCGTCGCCGTTGCCATCGAACGGATCGGCGAAGGCGCCCTGGGCGCTGCCCGCGATGGTGAGCGCGTAGGCCGTGCGCGGCAGCAGCGTGTCCGGGTCGATCGTGAGGCGCGTGCTCTCGTCGTTCCACGTGAGCGCGAGTGTCTGCGCGGGCTCGATGGAGAGCGCCGACTCGACGCTCGCGCGGTCCATGCGGCGGCTGAACTCAACCGTGAGATTGTCGGTGAGGCGGAAGTTCTCGTCGCCCGCCTCCGGGACCGTCTCTGTCACGACGGGCGGGATGAACGAGATCAGCCCCACGTCGCCGAAGGTGAAGAAGGTGTCCACCACGGCGATGGTGCCCGCGAACGAGCGGAAGCCCTCGGCCTCGACCGTGAACGGGTAGGTGCCTGCGCTGGGCAGCGCGTCGAGGTAGTAGAACCCGTTGCGCAGCCGGTCCGGGTCGGACGAGTACTGGTTGAAGAGCGACTCGAATGTGTCGGTCGTGTAGGTCTGGTCGCCAATCGTGACTGTCGCGCCGTTGATGGGGAGGCCGTTCTCGTCGTCCGAGACGATGCCCGTGGCGATAGCCTTGGCCGGGCGGTCGAGGTCGAAGTAGTCGAGGATGCTCCAGAACATGGCGCGGGCCTCGAGGCGCTTCCAGTCCTCGTTCATGTTGCGCTGGTTCTGCGTCGGGTTGGTGTGGAAGCCGGCCTCCGAGAGCACCGACGGCATCAGCGAGAAGCTCTGCACGAAGTTGCGCGAGCCCTTCGGGGTGATCGAGGTGGAGCGGCACGTACTCGCCCCGTAGAAGTCGCACTCGCCCCAGTTGCCGCCGTTGGAGAGCGGGATGCGCATGCTGCGACCGAGGAGGCGTCCTGTGATCTCGCCGTAGAGACGGCCGCCGTCGAAGGGCGCGGCGGGCTCGGTGCCGCTGATGAGCTGCGGCCAGAGCACGAACCCCGACCGCGCCGTCGGCGGCCCGGCGTTGCTGTGGATCGAGTGAAAGAAGTCCGCCGCGACGAGGTTGGCGTCGTCGGTGCGCTGGCTCAGGCCGACCTGCTCGCTGTCGTTGCGCCGCGAGAGGTAGACCTCCTCGATGTCGGTCTCGGCTTCGAGGATGCGTTCGAGTTCGAGGCCGATGCGGAGCACCTTGCGCGCCTCCGAGTAGCCGAAGATCCCAACGTTCTCGTTCTGGCTATGGCCGGGGTCGAGGTAGAGGCTCCACCCGGAGAGCCCCGTCACCTCCTGCGCGGAGGCAGGGAGGGCGAGGAGGAGAGCGAGGACGGCGGTGAGGGCGAAACGCATGAGGTCGATGATTTTCGATTTATGATTCGAATGGTGAGGGCGAAGTCAATCGAAAATCAAAAATCCTCAATCTTCAATACGTAGACCGTGCCTGCGTTGTCGTCGAAGGCGAGGGCAGAGCCGTCGGGGGCCCAGGCGGGGTTCATCTCCAGGCGGTCGGGCGTCGCGGTGAGCTGGACCGTCGCGGAGCCGTCGGGGCGGGCGGCGTAGAGGTCGGCGGCGGTGAAGAAGTAGCCGTTGTCCTCGGTGCGCATGAACGCGACCCAGTCGCCGTCGGGGGCCCACGTCGGGCGGTGGCCGCGCCCGAGGCTGGTCAGCCCCGAGCCGTCGGCGTTCATCACGTGGAGGTCGCCGCCCATCACCTCGAAGGCGACGCGCTGGCCGTCCGGCGAGGCGACGGCGTTGATGACGCGCTGGTCGGCGAGGTAGCGGCTGCGGCTGCCATCGGGACGCACCACCACGAGGCCCGACTGCGGGTGCTCCGCGTAGACGGTCTGCGCCACGTCGCGCGCCGCGTCCACGGTGAGGCCCGAGGCGAGCGCTTCGGTGGCCTCCTCGTCCACGAGCACGACGGCCGCGCCGGACTGCCAGCGGGGCAGCATCGGGAGGCTCGCGCGGTAGTCGGTGAGGGCGCGCACCTCGCTGGTGGCGAGGTCGAACACCTTCACGGCGTCGCTGCGAAAGCGGTCGTCGTAGCGCGCCACGCGAGCCAGGAGCGCCGAGCCGTCGGGGGCCCACGCCGCGCCGTAGCCCGCGCTCGCCTCGTCGGTGAGTTGCGTGAGGGCATTGCCGTTGGCGTTCACGACCCAGAGGCCGTCGTAGCCGGGGCGCGTCACGGCCAGCCGCGTGCCGTCTGGAGCCCAGCGCGCGTGGCCGAACGGCGCGGCCTCGCTGCCGACGAGCGGCGTGGCGGATCCGGTGACGCGGAGCGCCTCCTGGGCTTGAGCGGGGAAGGCCGAGCCTGCGAGTAGCACGCAGAACGCGACCGCAACCGTGCGGAATAACGAGACCATGGGGGACGCGCTCAGGGAAGTCAGAAGCAAAACAGGGGCGGTAGTATAGGCCCCGGCGTGGGCCGCCCGGTATCGGGGACGCCTTTTGGTAGCGCTCCCATCGCCGATCTGGGCGGATTCACGCTCGCACGGATGGCTCAGGGTCGTATGCTTTTCCATCCGCTTCGTCCGCGCCTGCCGTCCCGTTTCCGCATGCTCCGCCTCTCTGTTTTCCTACTCGCCGCGCTCATCCTGGCCGCCTGCACGCCCACGCGCGAGGTCGCGCAGGACACGATGCCTCCGCCGCCGCGCCCAGAGGTCCCGCGCGAGTTCCGCGCCGCGTGGATCGCCACCGTGGACAACATCGACTGGCCCTCCCGGCCGGGCCTCCCCGTGGTGGAGCAGCAGGCCGAGCTACGCTCGCTCCTCGACCGGCTCCAGCGGCTGCACTTCAACGCGGTCATCCTCCAGGTGCGCCCGACGGCGGACGCGTTCTACGCCTCGCGCTACGAGCCATGGTCGGCCTACCTCACTGGCCAGCAGGGGGCCGCGCCGGAGCCCTACTACGACCCGCTCGCCTTCGCCATCGAGGAGGCGCACAAGCGCGGAATGGAGCTGCACGCGTGGTTCAACCCCTACCGCGCTTACCACCCCACCAACCCCGGCGAGCTCGACACGAGCCACATCCAGTTCACCAACCCGGACGTGGTGAAGCAGTACGGCGACCTTCTCTGGATGGACCCCTCGGAGCCCGTCGTGCAGCAGCGCAGCCTCGACGTGATCCTCGACGTGGTCGAGCGCTATGACGTGGACGGCGTGCACCTCGACGACTACTTCTATCCCTACCCGAAGGACGATTCGCTCGGCAACGAAATCCCGTTCCCCGACAGCACGAGCTGGGCGCGTGCGCTGGAAGCCGACGCGACGCTCGATCAGGGCGCGTGGCGGCGGCAGAGCGTGGACGGTTTCGTCGAGCGGCTCTACAGCGAGGTGAAAGCCGCGAAGTCGCATGTGAAGGTCGGCATCAGTCCCTTCGGCATCTGGCGGCCGGGTTACCCCGAGACCGTGCGCGGCTTCGACGCCTATGCGCGTCTCTACGCCGACGCGCGCAAGTGGCAGCAGGAGGGCTGGGTCGACTACCTCGCGCCGCAGCTCTACTGGGCCATCGACAAGGACGGCCAGCGCTACAATGAGCTGCTCGAATGGTGGGCGAGCCAGAACACGGCCGGGCGGCACCTCTGGCCGGGCAACTACACCAGCCGCCTGCTCTTCGACACGTGGGAGCCGAGCGAGATCTTAGAGCAGATCCGCCTCACGCGCGCGAACTCGGTCACCGACGGCAACATCCACTTCAGCGCGAAGGTGCTCCGCGACACATCGAGCGCGATGGGCCCGGCACTCATGGAGGAGGTCTATGCCGCGCCCGCGCTCATCCCCGCCTCGCCCTGGCTCGA
>JBCCRG010000314.1:0-4959 GCA_039208155.1 Bacteroidota bacterium
GAAGCCGCGCTAGTTTTGTTGACGGTGATTGGTTTTTGGTTTCTTCTATCCACCATCAACCAAGAACCATATACTGCCACACGCCATGCCCCAGACCGTCTACCACGTCGTACCCAACGAGGGCCGCTGGGCCGTCAAGCGGGAGGGCGTCGAGTTCCCTCACCGCGTCGTCGAGACGCAGGCTGCGGCCGTGGAGGCGGCGCAGCGCCTGCTCCGCTTCGAGGCACCTGGCCGCATCGTCGTGCACGGATCCGACGGAGCCATCGAGCGCGTCCACGCCTACGACGAGCCGCCGCCCGCGCCGGTGAGCGCCGCCCCCAGTTGGCGGGCTGTCGTGTTCTCGAAGCCTGCCCTGGCTGTAGCCGGTGCCGCGTTCCTCGTAGCACTAGGCTGGGGCCTCAGCCGTCGGGACTAGCGCGTGTTGACCGAGTACTGAGGCTGATTTCAGTGTTTTGGTATAGCTTGCGGGTATGCCCCCCACCCGCTTGCTCGCGTTGCTGGTCATCGTTGCCCTGACCTCGGTCGCGCTGACCTCGATCACGCTCCCTCCCTCGCATGCTCAGGCGCCTCCGCCTGAGGAGGTCGGCTACCCGCTCGTCGTGCCCATGGACGACGCAGCGGTGGAAGGAACGCAGGTCACCGGACTCACAACGGACTCCAACGGCCTGCTCTACGCCGCAACGCCCCGCGGTCTGCTCAGCTACGATGGCGTGCGCTGGCGACGCAATTGGGTCCGATCCGGTGCCCGTAGCGTCGCCCGCGACGACCAGAGGCGTCTTTGGATCGTCACCAACAATCAGTTCGGCTATCTCGCCCCGGACTCGCTCGGGACGCTGGCGTTCGTCTCGCGGCGTGACTCGCTGCCGGCGGAGGCGGCATCGCAGCTCGGCAATCAACTCATTCACGTACGCGGCACGGTGGGGGTTGCCGCCCTCGGCCCCATGCTGGTTCGGTGGGACGACGATGCCGACTACCAGAGCTGGCCCATTGAGGACGACGCGCACGCAGCGCTGATCGGCGACACGCACTACCTCGTCGAGCCGTCGCGTGGGCTGGCACGGGTGGACGCGGCAGGCCCCGTCCGGCTCCCTGCACCTCTTCCAGGCGGATTTCCCCGCCTCCTCCCCGACCCAACCACGGGTAGCTCGAACCCGCTGATCCTCGCGTCTGTGGAACGCTTGTGGCAGTCGGATGGAACGACGGTTCAGCCCTTCATCACCGAAGCAGACGCCTACTTGCGGGCGTCCACTATCGAGCCTCGCGGATCGCGATGGCTACCGTCTGGCCTTCTCGCCATCGCCACGCGCCGGGGCGGGCTAGTCCTGCTCGACGCGCAAGGGCGCCTGCGCCAGCTCATTGATGTCGAGGCCGGTCTCCAAAGCCCGAGTGTCTATTCGGTGTGGGAGGACGACGAGCAAGGGTTGTGGATCGGGACGGACGAGGGCATGGCGTATCGACCGCCGCACCCCATCACACAGTTCGATGAGCGGAACGGGCTCGACGGGATCGTGCTGGACGTGGTGCGACACGACGGGCGCGTGTATATCGCCACGAGCACGGGCGCGTACCGCTTAGAACCAACGGGGCCCGGCCTCGCTGCTCGCTTCGTTGCGCTGGACGACGTGAGGAGTGCGTGTCTGGATCTGCTCACGTCGCAGGGCAGCCTGCTTGCCGCGTGCATCAGCGGGACGTTGGTCGCCGATCCAGACGGGACGCGCATGCGCTCCATCGATCCCAGCAGCACCTATGCCCTCGCGACGGACGGTACCCACACGTGGGCGATCGACGTGCTGAGCGTCCTCGCCCGCTTGGAACGGGACGGCACCACCTGGACCTCCACGCCCCTCGACACCGTGGCGACAGGTGCGCCAACGTCCCTGTACGCCGCGAACGACGGCGCGCTATGGGTCGGCACGCGCACGGGCATGGCGCACCTCGTGGAGGTCGATGCGACCGGCAGCCCAACGCTGGTTGAGTCCTGGGGCAGTGAGGACGGCCTGGTCAAGACCGACTGGACGTACCCCTTCGAGGTAGAGGGGCGCCCCGCCATCGGGACCAAAACGGGCCTGTATCGCCATCGCCCGGGCGCCTCCCCTGCGTTCGTCATCGACGAACCGCTTGGGCGCTTGCTCGTCGACGCGGCCCGTGGGTTTCCCAACGTGTTCTTGCTCGACACGGACGCGCGCGGCGACGTGTGGTACTACGGCGGCGACGATCTCGCCGTGGCACGCCGCACGATGGCCGATCAGGGGGCAAACACCTACCGCATCGACCGGACGCCCATCCAGCTTCTCTACGACCGAGGGAGCCACTACACGCTCGTGACGGAGCCCGACGGCGTCGTCTGGCTGGGCGGTACTGCAGGCCTGTTTCGCATCGCGGATGGGAGCGAACGCGTCGAGCCCCCCTACCCCGCGCTCGTCCGCCGCGTCTCGACCGTCGGCGCAGATTCGCTGCTGGCGGGCAGCCATGTGCGTTCCTCGCTGACGACCCCGCTCGACGCGGCCACGAACGCGCTGCGGTTCGAGTACGCTGCCACCAGCCCGCATGGCCCGCTGTCGTTCCGCTACCGCCTCGTCCCGTTTGAGGAGACGTGGTCGAACTGGAGCGATATCGCGGAGAAGGAATACACCAACCTGCCTGCCGGGTCGTACACGTTCGAGGTGGAGGCCGAGGACGCGCGGACGACGCGCAGCGAGGTAGGGCGCTTCGCCTTCGAGATCCGCCCGGCGTGGTATGCCACGGTCTGGGCGCGGCTGCTCTTCGGCGTCGGGGTGCTCGGGCTGATGGCGGGCATCGCGTACGCCGCCGACCGCCGCCGCACACGCCTGCTCAACGACCGCGCCCGTGCGCTCGAAACCGCGGTCGAGGAACGGACCGCCGAGGTGCACCGGCAAAACGATCTCCTCATGGCTCAGACGGTACAGCTTGAAGCACAAGCCGAGCAATTGCGCGAGGCCGACCGGCTCAAGACGCGCTTCTTCTCGAACGTGAGCCACGAGTTTCGGACGCCGCTCACGCTCACCATCGGGCCGCTGGAGGACATCCGCGAGGGCCGCCACGGCGCGGTCCCCGATGGCGTCCGGGATCACCTGGGGCTGGCCTTGCGGAACGCGCGCCGCGTGCTCGGCCTCGTCAACGAGATCCTCGACGTGTCGAAGCTGGAGGCGGGCCGGATGCGGCTTCAGGCTACCGAGCAAGACTTCGTGGCCTTCGTCGAGACTGTGGCTGCCGCCTTCGACGCACTCGCCGAGCGGCAAGGGCTGACGTACCGCGTCGAGGTACCTGCTGAGCCCATCCCGGTCTTCTTCGAGGCCGTGCATCTGGAGAAGGTGCTCGTCAACCTCCTCGCGAATGCGTTCAAGTTCACGCCTGTCGGCGGCACGATCCGCGTAGACCTTCGCACGACAGACACTGAGGCACACGTACGCGTACGTGACAGCGGGCCCGGCATCGCGCCGGACGACCTCAATCGCCTCTTCGACCGCTTCTACCAGACGAGCGAATCGGCGCGAGGCGGCCAGCCAGGCACGGGTGTCGGGCTGTCGTTGGCGAAGGAGTTGACCGACCTCCACGGCGGCCGTATCACCGTCGAGAGCGAAGAGGGGTTTGGGAGCACGTTCACCGTCGCGCTGCCGCTCGGGCGCCGCCACCTCGACGACGACCAGATCGCGCCGATGGCCGCGCCCGGACCCACCTCGCGCGCCCAGCAGGTGGCACAGGACCTCGACGCCGTGCTGGCCGCAGACGACTACGAGGCCGTGGACGAATCGTTAGACGACGACCGGACGACGGTGCTCGTGGTGGAAGACAACGCCGAGGTCCGCGCTTACGTGCGGCGGCACCTCGAACAGCCCGACGGCAATGCCCCGACCTACCGCGTTCTCGAAGCGCCCGACGGACGCGCAGGGCTCGACCTCGCGCAGCGGCATCTCCCCGATCTGGTGCTGTCGGATGTGATGATGCCTGAGATGGACGGGTTTGAGCTCTGCCAGGCGCTGAAGTCAGACCCGGAGACGGACTTCCTCCCGGTCATCCTCCTCACAGCACGCGCCGCCGCCGAGGACAAGCTCGAAGGGCTCGGCATCGAGGCGGACGACTACCTCACGAAGCCCTTCGACGTGCGCGAGTTGCGGGCCCGCATCGGCTCGCTCATCGCCAACCGCCAGCGGCTCCGCGAGCGCTTCGCGCAGGCTCCCTCCGCCTTCCCCGAACCGAGCGGCGATGGCGGACTGCACGCCGCCACCGTGGACGTGGACTCCGCCGACGCTGTCTTCCTCGAACGCGTGCGCTCGGCCATTGAGGACCACCTGAGCAACGACGGGTTCTCCGTCAAGCAGCTTGCCGAGGCGGTCGGGCTGAGCCGGGGGCACCTGCACCGGCAGTTGTCAGCGCTCGCCGGGCAGACGCCGTCCGAGGCGATCCGCTCGATGCGGCTGGAGCGCGGCGCGATGCTGCTGCGGTCGGAGGCAGGCACCGTCAGCGAAGTCGCCTACGCCGTTGGCTTCAAGAGCGTGGCGCACTTCTCGAACGCCTTCGCGAAGCACTACGGCTGCCGCCCGTCGGCCTACCCGGAGGCAAGCGCGACGGACTCGTAGCCTCTAAGCGTCTGAGTGCATAGCCACATTCAGTGGCGTTGAGAGACCACCGGGAATTTGTCTCTCTGGTCAGGGAAGACAGAAGTGCCGATCAATGCACGATAATCGACCACCCCCAGCCCCTCCCCCGCGTTCGCGAGGGCAGGCTCTGTCCAGGAGGGGAGCTCTCAAGGCCATCGACCACCGCTTCAGTTGGCCATATTCGCATGCGTCGAGGTCGCATGTGACGAGGACGCAACAGATTATGACCCCTGTGCAACGCGAAATCCAGCGCGGCGGAGCATGTTGAGCGTGCGAGGCAGACCGCCTGCCTCCGTCGCTCTCCTCCTGGCTCGATGGTCTCTCAGACGTTCACTTCGGA
>JBCCRG010000315.1:0-4956 GCA_039208155.1 Bacteroidota bacterium
ACACCGCGTCCTCGGGCGGGAGCGGCACGGGCGACCTCTTCAACGGCGGGGCGGCCCGTGTCGTCGGCATCGAGGCATCAGTGGACGTAGACCCGCTGGCCTTTGGCGGGGCGAGCTCATGGCGGTTGCCGCTGCGGCTGAGCTACACCTTCACCGACGCGCAGTTTCAGTCGAACTTCCGCAGCAGCTTCCTGCCGTGGGGCGTCGTGCGCGAGGGCGACCGCCTGCCGTACGTCGTCCCGCACGTGGTCACGCTGGGCGCAGGCGTGGCACGCAACGGGACCCGCCTCGACGTGCGCGCGAACTGGCACGCCGAGACGCGCGACCGGGCAGGGCAGGGGACGATCCCTGAGGTCGAGCGGGTGGACGCGCGGCTGGTGATGGACGTCACCGGGGAGGCGGCGCTGCCGTTCAGCCCAGGAGGTGCCCGCCTGTCGGCCTACGCGACGGTCCGCAACCTGACCGACGCACTCTACGTCGCCTCGCGGCGTCCAGCGGGCCTGCGCCCTGGCCTACCGCGCACGTTCCTCCTCGGCCTCCGCGCTGCACTCTGACGTTCGTGGTCTCCGAAACTGGAGCGCTCTCGACCATGACCATCCGCCGCGCCACCCTGCTCGATGCTCGCGCGCTAGCCGACCTGTCGGGGGAGTTGGGCTACCCTTCGTCTGAAGCTGATCTCAGGGCACGGCTAGAACCGCTCCTCCGCGCCGAGGACAACGCCGTATTTGTGGCAATCGATGCGTCGAGTCGCATCCTCGGGTGGATCCACGTGTTCGTAGCCCACCGCGTCGAGTCGGACTCCTTCGCGGAGATCGGCGGCCTCGTGGTGCGCGAGACGGACCGGCGGCGTGGGATCGGCCAGCGCCTGGTGGTCAGGGCCGAGGCGTGGGCCGCGACGCGGAACGTCGGAAAGCTGCGGGTCCGATCGCGCACGGAGCGCGATGGGGCACTCGCGTTCTACGCGGGCCTAGGGTTCGCAGCCGCGAAGCAGCAGGCCGTACTCGACAAGCCGTTGCGATGACGACGTGGGTCGGTGCTTGCGGATACCAGTTGGCAGGCCCTACGTCCGCTGGGCACGCCCCATCACCCACGCGGCGACGCCTGTGGCGAGCGCGGTCAGCGTGGCCCCGATGAGGAACGTGCCCGCGAGGCTCCAGCCCACGAGCCCGCCTGCGATCACGTGCGAGAGCGGCTCCAGGCCGACGAGCACGAGCATGGCGAGGCCCATGACGCGGCCTTGCAGCGCGAGGGGCGTCTGACGCTGGATCCACGTATTCGCATGGATCTCCAGCCAGCTATCGACGAGCCCCAGTCCGGCAGTGACGGCAAGCACGGCCCCCAACGCGAGCGGTAACGCCCATGCGGCCATGCCAAGCGCGAGCAGGGCACACGACGCGAGCATCCAGCCTACCACGTGGCGCGGCGTGCCTAGGGAGGCCAGTACCGAGCCGCCGAGTCCACCCGCGCCCCACGCCGCCACGATGAGCCCGAACACCTCCGGGCCGCCGAAGCGCGCCTCCGCGAGGATCGCCCCGCCGACGATGATCGGACCGGCCAGCGCGAGGTTGAGCGCGCCCATCAGCACGATGAGGGCGAGCAAGGCCGGACGATGTCGCACGAACGCCCAGCCCTCACGGATGGAATCGAAGGTGCCTGCGCTGTGGTCGTCGCTCGCCTCCGCTTCAGATGCGGTCTCGGAGCCGGAGAGCGAGACGCGTGGGATCACGAGCGCAGCCCCCATGGCCAGCACCGAGATGGCCGCGCTCGCGGCGAGCGTGGGGGCACTGCCGCCCCAGGCCAGCAGGCCCGCCGCTGCCGCCGGACCGGCGAAGATGGCCCCCTGGAGCAGGGCTCCCAGCAGGGCATTGACCCGGTGGAGACGCTCCGGCGCAACGAGCCGAGGCACGAGCGCACTCGCGGCTGGATAGGCCACCGCGTCCACGAAGCCGAGCGCGGCTGCAGCCACGTAGAGCACCCAGGCGTCGGGTGCGCCGAACCATCCCATCGCCGCCCCCGCGAGGAGCGCCGTGACCGTCGCGCTTGCGAAGCTTGAGCCCGCGAGCAGCCAGCGGGGCGCGAACCGATCCGCCCACGCGCCGCCGACGACCATGAAGAGCGTACGCGGCAGCGCGGCGAGCGCCAGCACGCCGCCCAATGCAGCGGAAGAGCCCGTCCATTCCAAGGTGAGCCACGGCAGCGCCACGAAGTAGATGCCGTCCGCCAGGGCCGAGAGGGTATGCGCCACCCCCAACGCGGCCAGGCCACGCCGCGTCGAAGGCGTTGAATCTGTGGAAGGGGAGAGGGGCATCACGGGGCGATGGGGACCCACGAACGGGCGAGAGGAGCCGAGCCAGTCTTGACCGGATAGACGGCGACGTCCAGCGACGAAAGAAAACGCATCCTGCGCCCCGCAACTTCGTACGGTGCGCCGGTTCACTGGACCAGCCCCACTCATCTACTAGCCCTGCTGTATGTCCCGCCTGCTCTCCCTCGTCCTCCTCGCCTGCCTCGCCGCGCCCAGCTTTGCCCAACCCACCGCTCCACCCGCAGACTTCGCCGACCGCCTCGACGCGCTCCTGACGCATCACCACGAGATCGGGATGCTCAACGGGACCGTCCTCGTGGCCCAGGGCGATGAGGTGCTCTATGCCCAGGGCTTCGGCCATGCCGACATGACGTGGGACGTGCCCAACGAGCCGACGACGCGCTTCTGGCTCGCGTCCGTCACGAAGCAGTTCACCGCCGCGCTCACGCTCATGTTGATTGAAGAAGGCGCATTCGGTCTCGACGACCCGATCACGGCGATCCTCCCCGACTACCCCGCCGCGCAGGGCGACCAGGTGACCGTGCGGATGCTCCTCAATCACACCTCTGGCATCCCGAGCATGACCGGCATGGACGGCTTCATGCAGACGCGCTCCAACGACGCGTTCACGGTCGATGAGATGCTGGCTGTCTTCAACGAGGAGCCGTTCGACTTCGAGCCGGGCTCGGCGTATGCGTACAACAACTCCGGCTACTTCCTCCTCGGCGCGCTCATCGAAGCAGCCACGGGCATGACCTACGCGGATGCGCTGGAGGCGAAGCTCTTCGAGCCGCTGGGCCTTGACGACACCGGCTACGTCGACGGTACCCTGCAGGGCCCGATGGCGACCGGCTACACGCGAGGCGGTGTCGACTACGCCCATGCCCGCTACGTCCACCCGTCTGTGCCGTACGCAGCCGGGATGCTCTACTCGACGGTGCGCGACCTCCACCGCTGGAACCGCGCGCTCTACGGCGGCGAGGTTTTCGACGACCCGGCGACGCTCACGGCGATGACCACGCCTGAAGGAGCGGCTGCGGAACGGGACTACGGCTTCGGCATCGGCGCTGGGGTGCAGCAGATCGGCGGTGCCGAGCGCAAGGTCTACCAGCACAGCGGCGGCATCTTCGGCTTCTCGACGCAACTTGCCTACGCGCCGGACGACGCCGTCACGCTCGCGGTGCTCGACAACGCCGAGGGCAACTCGGGCGCGGTGCTCACGGCGATGGCGCGCTCGTTCTACGGCGAGGAGGTCCAGCTTCCGCCGGAGCCCATCATGCAGGTGCTCATGCGGACCATCGAGGAAGCGCCGAGCCGCGAGGCTGGGGTCGAGGCGGCCCTCGCGCAGTATCGCCGACTCAAGAGCGAGGACCCCGACGGCTATGACTTCGGCGAGGGCCAACTGAACGCGCTCGGCTACTACTTCCTCCAAGAGGGCGATACAGACGCGGCGCTCCCGATTTTCCAACTCAACGTCGAGCAGTTCCCGGAGGCCTCGAACCCGTACGACAGCCTCGGTGAGGCCTACATGGAGGCCGGGCAGAACGACCTCGCCATCGAGAACTACCAGAAATCCATCGAGCTCAACCCCGGCAACCAGAACGGGAAGGACATGCTCGAGCGCCTCGGCGTCACCCCGGAGGTGGCAGAGGTGAACCTCAGCGAGGAGGTGCTCCAGCGCTACGTCGGCACGTACCGCCTCCAGCCCGGCTTCGATATCGTCGTGACGAACGAGGGCACGCAGCTCTTCGCGCAGGCGACGGGCCAGCCCCGTTTCGAGGTCTTCCCCAAGTCGGAGACCGAGTTTTACCTCACTGTCGTCGAGGCACAGATCACGTTCGAGGTGACGGACGGCGCTGCGACCGGGCTCGTTCTCCAGCAAGCGGGCCGGTCGCTTCCCGCGCCGAAAGTCGAGTAGAAGTCCGCGTTGGGGGTGCGGCGATTGGGCTTGACCTACCAGCCCAGTCGCCGCACCTTTTCGACCTTCGACCTTCGACCTTCGACCTTCGACCTTCGACCTTCGACCTTCGACCTTCGACCTTCGACCTTCGACTCTACTCCCGCGTGCTCCCGCCTCGGTGGCGACGGCCCTGGCCCCACATCAGCTTGCCGCGTAGCGTGCCGAAGTAGGTCTGGCCAGGGAGCGTAACGAGGCGGGCCGTGTGGGCTGCGCGCTGGACGGTGATGCGCAGCCCATCCGTGCCGGGGCGCTCCGTCTGGCCGTCGGCGGCGAAGACGTAGCCGCCGCTCCGCGCACGCACCGTCAGCTCAATGGTGCAGTGGTCGGGGAGGATGATCGGCCGCGCGGTGAGCGTGTGCGCCGCGATCGGCGTGAGCACGACCACGCCCGAGCCCGGCGTGATGATCGGGCCGCCCGCCGAGAGCGAGTAGGCCGTCGAGCCAGTCGGCGTGGCGACGATGAGGCCGTCGGCCCAGTACGTGTTCAGGTAGAGGCCGTCCACGGTCGCCTCGACCTCGATCATGCTCGTCGAGCCCGACTTGTCGATCACGAAGTCGTTCATCGCCACGAACGTCTCGTCGGGGGCGGCATCGCCCTGGTCGTTCGTAGCTCCGTCCTCGTCGTGGTGGAGGGTGGCCTGGAGGAGGAGGCGCTCCTCGATGGCGTAGTCCCCGGCTTCGATCTGGTCGAG
>JBCCRG010000316.1:0-4934 GCA_039208155.1 Bacteroidota bacterium
CAGACGCGCTTACTGCTCCGTCCAGCGATAGCCTAGCGCCGCGATCTCTTTGGCGCAGGCGATCTCGACGCGCTTGCGCGCCTCGGCGTCCAGCACCTTGCTGTAGTGGTCCCGGTTCGTGCGGGACGTCCCCTTGGCGCGCGGCAGTTCGAGGTCCCCGGGGAGGCCCAGCCGCTCTTTCACGACCTGCAGGTCCTCGTTGAGACGCTCGTAGCGCACGACGTAGTCCACCGCGAGGTGATCGTTGATCGTGTACACCGGCCAGTTGGATACCAGCTTGAGCGGGGCTTCGTTCAGGTACGTGGCAATGCTAGGCCGAGGCTCTGAGGTCCGCCAGTAGTACTGGCTGATCGCCCGGTCGTACGGGTCCCGCTCAATGGTGAACTTGAAATAGCTGTTCCACACGGCCTCGGACACGCGATCCCGAATAAACTCGGCGGGGGCGTGGTTGTAGAACTCGCGCCGCCGCCGCTGCCGGATCGTCCGCGCCCACTCGATTTTGCGGTAGTACTTCGTCTCCACCCCGTAGTTGACGGGGCCCTGATAGCCGAGCTCGCGTCGCGTCTTTTCATCCTTCTCCGAGATCGGCGTCACGATGTCGTTCGCATCGCAAAACTTGGACAGCAGGATTTCAACGCTGGTCCCCGCCGTCTTTCGCGTCTTTATGAAGATGAACTTGTAGGTGTGGTTGATAATCATTGCTCGGGCTGGATTCTTCCGATCAGTTTAGGCGGGCAGGGCTGACGCGATGCATAGCGGCTGCAGGCGGTGCTCTCAGGACAGCAAGCCCACAGGATACGCGGCAGTCCGGGCAAGGGCCGAGAATTCCCAGCCGCGCACTCGTGGGCAGGCACAGTCGTCGTCGTCGAAGCCCTCCAACGGCGTGCCAGACCGTATGGGTGTCCGGAGCCCGCGCCCACATGGAACGCGTTCGACGCCGGTGTCGGCCTGCGCGTGCCCCACCAGCAGGGACCTATCGCCTGCAGGCTACACCCGGAAGCGCTTTGTTGTGATCTCTCTGTTCAGGAACGGCTTCCAGCGGCCGAGACCTGCATCGGGCGGTCTGCTGCCTCGTAGGAAGACCTGCACACCCCATGCGCGCTCTGCCACAGATCCGACTCCACGGACGCGCCCCCTCTTTACCCGCCGGATGACCGGTACTCGCATGCTGCTGCTCAGCCTTTTCCTCCTCGCCGTCGTCCTGCTCGCGCTGGGCTGGGTGTTCTTTCGAGGCCTCGGCCGCGTCGGCCAGGTCCTGACGGTCGTGGGGCCCGATGGAACGGTGCTGGCTGGCCCGACCCCGGCTGAGTCACCTACCGACCAGCCGTAGCCGACCCGCTTCGCCGGGCGGGTGCTCCTGTCGCTGAGCAGGCGCTACCGACACCGCGCTGCCAGGCGCTGCGCTTCCGCAGCGTGGGGATAGAGCGCCACGGCGGCCTGCGCGTGGGGGCATCGCGCCGCGCCGCGCGACCGCTGCGCCAGCCGGAGGTGGATGCGGACGTTCCCAGGATCGAGCTGCGCCGCGCGCTCCAGCGAGTCACGCCCGGCGTCGGCCTGGTAGCGATCCATCGCCGCCCACTGCCCAGCACTCCGCACGGCTCCGGCCGCTGAGAGCGCAACGAGTACGGCGCACGCGAGCACAGGCACCCAGCCGGGCATCGATACCGCCCGCGCCTGGTCCGCCGGAAACAGCACGCCCGCGACCACCGCTACGATCAGCACGGGCCATGCTAGCAGCAGTACCGCGTCGAACGCGCCCGTGATGACGACGCCCGCACCCACGGCGAGCAGCACAACGGCGGCCATCGCGTCGCCGGGATCGGTGGCGCGGCGGAGGGCCCGCCAGGTCGCCTCGAGCACCACGGCGGCGAAGAGCAGCCACAGCACCGTCCCGAGCACCCCGCGCTCCGCCACGAGCGCCACGGCATCGCTGCTCGGCCATGGGTTGGAGGTCATCCCCGCACGGCTGCCCGACATCGAGGGGTCGCCGGGCGGCGCGACGCCGGGATAGGCCACCGACCAGTTGCCGGGCCCGACGCCGAGAACAGGCGCGTCGCGGACGAGCGTGAGGCTACGTTGGTACTGGAGCAGCCGCCCCCGCCCGCTGCCGTCTTGGTAGTTCAGCACCCCCTGCGCCGTTTCGAGATAGGGCGTGTCGCTGCGCCAGTCGAGGGCGTTGGGGAGCACCGTGACCGCCACGGCGCTTCCGACAGCCAGGACGAGCACGACGACCATCCGCCCCAGGGTCGCAGGCCGCCGCAGGGCTGGAGCGAGCAGCAGGCCAAGCGTCATCACCGCCATCACGCCTGCGGCTCCGAGCCAGGCCGCGCGCGAGCGCGTCAGCACGAGGATACCGACCACGAGTGCGACGCCCGCGAGGCTGACGAGGGCGCTCCGCCAGCGCTCGGCCACCACAACGGGCCGCAGCAGCAGGGGCAGGCCGAACGCAGCCAGGTGCCCCACGAAGTTGCGGTTGCCGAGCGTCCCCCCCGGGGACCGGTTTGTCGCGAAAAAGGCGCTCTCGACCCCGTAGGCCTGAAGCAACGCCAGGACCGCCGCCAGCACGACCCCGACGCCCGCCGCGCGTAGCACGACGCGCCCCAGCCCCTCGTCGGCGAGCACGCGCCCGACCCAGAAGAGCAGCACCCCCGACACGGTGAGCGCGAGCACCCGCGTCCCTGCCCAGGCGTTCGTGGCGAGCAGCGCCGAGGCCGCGCTTGCCATGAGGAAGGCACCCAGCGCGAGGTCGGCCCACGTCACCTGGAACCGACGCACCGCCCCGAGCACGAGCAGCGCTGACATGGCAGCGGTCACGTGAAGCACCAGCTCTTTCGGCACAAAGAACCGGTCGAGTTCGAACGCGCGGGCGAGCGTGACGACCAAGACGACCGCCACGATGCCCACGACCAGGCTGGCCGCGCGGGGAAGCCATCGGGGGCGGGGCGAGGAGCGGACGTGCACGGCGGACGGGACGAGCGAGGCGGTACGACCAGACGAAGACGCACCGAATATCGGCGCTGGGACCTGACTGGCGGCAACGCCTGTCACGAGGGGGGATCTGATGCAGCCTGCCGCTTGACATGGGAGGGCCGCTTGACACGGGGGGCTCGCTGGGGGCACCTTGGGCGGTCCTCCCCCACCCACCGCCTCCCACATGGACCGCCGCCGTTTCCTCCGCGATGCCCCCGTCCTTGGCGCGGGTGCCGCCCTCGGAGCCGCGTGCACGGGCGACCCCGCCGAAGCGAATGCGCCCGCCGTGCAGACCGCCGAGCGCGTCCGCTGGCGGCTCGCGTCGAGCTTCCCGCGCTCCGCCGAGATCATCTACCGCGCCGCCGAGCACCTCGCCGACCGCGTGAACGCCCTCACCGACGGGCGCTTCCAGATCCGCGCCTACCCGGCGGGCGAGCTCGTCCCCGGCCTCCAGGTCCTCGACGCGGTGCAGAACCGGACCGTCGCCATCGGGCACACGGCGGGCTACTACTACCTCGGCAAGAACGAGGCGCTCGCCTTCGAAACCGGCGTGCCTTTCGGCATGACGGCGCGGCAGCACAACGCCTGGATGACCGACGGCGGCGGCCTTGGTGCCATTCGCAGCCTGCTCGCCGACTTCGGCATCCGCAGCTTCCCCGGCGGCAACACGGGCGTCCAGATGGGCGGCTGGTTCCGCGACCCCGTCGAGACGATGGCCGACCTGCAGGGGCTCAAGATGCGCATCCCTGGCCTCGGCGCACGGGTGATGGACCGCCTCGGCGTCAACGCGCTCACGCTCGCGGGCGGCGAGATTTTCCAGGCACTCGAACGCGGCGCCATCGACGCGACCGAGTGGATCGGGCCCTACGACGACGAGAAGCTCGGCTTCTTCAAGGTGGCGACGAACTACTACTTCCCCGGCTGGTGGGAGCCCTCGGCCATGCTCTCGTTCTACGTCAACCAGGCCGAGTACGACGCGCTCCCGGCGAGCTACCAGGCCGCGCTGGAGGTCGCTGCGGCGGAGGCGAATGCGCGGATGCTGGCCGAATACGACGCGCAGAACCCGGCCGCGCTCGCCCGGCTGCTCGACGAGGGCGTGGCGCTCCGCCCCTTCTCCGAGGCCATCATGGCGGCTGCCGAGGAGGCGTCCACGGCGATGTTCGAGGAGACGGCCGACGCCAACCCGACGTACCGCGCGGTCTACGACGGCTACCGCCAGTTCCAGCAGGCATCGCGGCGCTGGTTCGACGTCGCCGAGCAGGGCTACGCGCGCTACCAGTCCACGCGCGGCGCGCAGGACGTATGATTCCAGACACGAGAAAGAGGACGGCTTTGCCTCAGTTTCCCCACCTTGGTCATCCCGGACCTGATCCGGGATCCATACAGCGCATGGCATGGATCCCCGCCCCCCGCCTACGCGAGGGCATGCTTCGCGGGGATGACACTGAAGCGAGTTCGCACCACCGTCTTCTGTAGGGTATGAGAGACCGACTCGCCCGCGCCGCTCGCGCTGTCCTCCGCCCGCTGAAGCACAGCCGCCTCGTCCGCGCTGCCAACCCGACGCTTTCGACGACGGTGGCCGGATGGACGTACCGCGTCCCGCTCATCCACGGGATGGGGCTCGTGAACGTCGGGATGCGCGAGCAGTGGATGATCGATGTGCTGCGGCTGCTTCTGCCCAGCCATCCGGGCGCGTTCGTGGACATCGGCGCGAACGTGGGGCAGACGCTCCTCAAGGCGAAGGCCGTCGCGCCCGCGGTGCCATACGTCGGCTTCGAGCCCAACCCGGCGAGCGCCTACTACGTGACCAAACTCATCGAGGCGAACGCGCTGCCGGGATGCACGCTCGTGCCCGTCGGCGTGGGCGCGCAGAACGAACTCGCGGCGCTCCACTTCTACGACGACCAGGACGCGGGCGTCGGGGCGTCGCTCACGGCGGCCTTCCGCCCGGACGAGGTCGTCCA
>JBCCRG010000317.1:0-4927 GCA_039208155.1 Bacteroidota bacterium
GCGAGTTCGAGGCCCGCCATCGACGGGTGCGCCTGCGCTTTGGCGACGAGGCTCGCATCGTCGAGGTCGGTCGCGGAGATGACGGCGTTCATCACGCCCTGCGAACGGATGTGCCGCACGAGCCGGCGCGTGTCGACGCCCGTGATGCCGACGAGCTCATGCCGCTTCATGAAGGCGTCGAGCGTCTCCTCGCTCTCGGAGTTCGACGGCCGCGCGTGGTGCTCGCGCACCACGAAGCCTGCCACCATCGGGCGGTCGGCCTCCATCGCCGCGCGCATCGCGCCGTAGTTGCCGATGTGCGGGTACGTCATCATCATGAGCTGGCCGACGTAGCTGGGGTCGGTCAGGATCTCCTGGTAGCCGCTCATCGACGTGTTGAAGCACAGCTCACCGGCCGTCTCGCCGGAGTGCCCGAAGGAGGTACCGGTGACGACGGTGCCGTCGGCAAGGGCGAGCTTGGCCGGAACCGGAGGCGCGGGCGATTCGGGACGCGTCTGAATCATCGCAGGGGTCGTTGGAGGCGCGTGGGGCGCAGCGGACGGGCAAAAAAAAACCTCCCCGGCGTCGGGAAGGTCAACGGCACACGGCGTCGAGCAGCGGCTCGAACAGAAAGGGCCCGTAGGTCGTCAGGGCACCGTGGTCGAAAGGGAGGCCGGGCATGGCGTGTCGGATGGCGGTGGAGCAAGCTACGGGAGGCGAGCCAGACCGTTCCGCGTAGGACTGAGGCCTTTGCGTGATCTTCCCGGACTACACCCGCTGCGCAACCTGTGGGGAGGCCTCCGGGTTGAGAGGCGCTTCCGTATCGAGCGCTGAGGTCACGGCTCGTCCCCACCCCAAGACCGCTGGCTACAACCGGGGACCAGTTCGTCGACCGACCTCGAAGCACCACCCACGCGATTTCATACGTTTCCCGGTCCCTTCCCGTCTCCTAGAACGCGCGTGTCCACCCCCCACGACCCCGTCGCTGACCGCATTCGCGGCCTCGCAGCACTCGCGGCGAGCCTGGCGCTGGTGTGCGCGGTGTTCACGTTCTGGCCCAAGGACCTGCTCGCGCCCGCCACGGACCGCGTGTTCTCGACAGCCGCGCCGGAGGTGATCCAACTCGAAGAGATTGCACAGACCGTGCAGTCTCCGCCGCCGCCCCCCCCGCCGCCGTCGCTCCTGCCGCCTGTGGAGGTCCCGGACGACGTGGAGATCGAGGTGGAGGACCTTGACTTCGAGGAGCCGACGCTCGACCTCCCGACGGAGATCGCGATCCCCGACGCGCCTGCCCGAGAGGCGACGCCGGCTCCAGCTCCGGCTGCTCCGGCGTTCGTGGAGCGCCCGCAGCGCAGCCCATCCCAGATCAGCATGAGCGCGCCGACCTACCCCGACGAGGCGCGGCGCGCGGGTATCCGAGCGCGGGTACGCGTTCAGGTGTTGGTGAGCGAGGGCGGCCAGGTCGCGGAGGCCGAGGTCGTAGAGCGCATCCTGCTGCGCGGGGACAACGAGGAGTTCGTGGACGCCATCGGCTACGGCGTCGAGGAGGCGGCGCTGGAGGCGGCCCGCCGCGAGCGCTTCCGCCCCGCCCGCCACGAGGGCGCGCGCGTCCGCACCTACACGACGATCACGTACAGCGTCGGCGTGTGAGGCGCGGGGCTGTTGGCTGTCAGCTGTTGGCTTTCAGCTATCGGCTGGTAGCGTTTGGGAATACCGTCCACCAGACGGATCGGGTTCGATGCCGAGAGGACACGAGGAGCCAAAGAGGCGGAAGCTCGCGAGATACGCTTCAGGGGGCTGTATGCTGCGACACCAACAGCTAAAGACCAATAGCCAACAGCCCTGAATCCAGCCGTCAACCCTCGTGGCGCACGGTAGGCTCCGCGGGCTGCGCTGCGCCGTCGCCGGTCTCGTCGGTCAGCGGGAGGTCGATGAAGAACGTCGTGCCTGCGCCTAGCTCCGTCTCGAAGCGGATCGTGCCGCTTAGGTCCTCGATGGCCTTCTTCACGATGGCGAGCCCGAGCCCCATCCCGCTGTTCTTCGTGGAGAAGTTGGGCGTGAAGATGCGCGGCTGTACGTCCTCCGGAATCCCACGCCCGGTGTCTGCGACCGCGCTCCAGGCCCGCGTGCTCCCGTCCCGATGGTCGCGCCGCTGCGTCTCGATGGTGATGCGCCCTGGCTCGGCGGCCTCGCCATCCCCACCCGACTCGGGCATGGCCTGGAGGGCGTTCTTGAGGAGGTTGATGTAGACGCGGCGCAGCTCCTCGCGGTCAGCGTACACGGGCAGCGCCGCCGCGCTGAGGGCGAGGCGCAGCTCCACGCGCGCCAAGCCGACGGCCTCGTCCCGGACAGCGGCAGCGGCCTCGCGGACGACGTCGTTGAGGTCGAGTGGTTCGAGGCGGCGGCGCGGCAGGCGCGCGAAGCTGGCGAACTCGCTCGCGATACGGCTGAGGGCGTCGATCTGCTCGACGAGTGTCCCGGTGGTACGGTCCAGGAGGCCTGAGAAGCGGTCGTCGGCCGTGCCGGGGCGGTAGGCGCGGCGGAGGTGCTGCACCGAGAGCTTCATCGGCGTGAGCGGGTTCTTGATCTCATGCGCCACCTGGCGGGCCATCTCGCGCCAGGCGAGATCGCGCTCCTGCGCCGCGAGCTGGCGGCGGCTCTCGATGAGCTGCCGCTGCATCAGGTTGAACGACTCCACGAGCTCGCCGACCTCGTCGCGCTCCTCCACAGGTAGTGGCTCGGCCTCCTGTCCCTCGCCGATGGCGCGCAGGCCCGCCCGGAGGCGCTGGAACGGCCGCGTGAGCCGGTTCGCCAGGAGCGCCGTGATGAGCACGACGGCCAGTGAGAGCACCAGGAGCGTCCCAAACAGGTACGCCACGATGCGGGCCTGCTCCTCCTCGATGGTGAGCTGCTCTGGGAGCGTCGGCACGGCGATCACGCCGAGGGGCTGCCCGCGCTCGTTGGCGATGGCCTTGAAGCCGGTCGTGTAGGTGTAGCTCCCGATCTGATCTTCGGCGAAGGCGAACCGCTGCCCATTCACGAAGAGCGCCTGGTAGACCGACATCGGCAGGCGGCGGTCGATGAGGTTCTGCCGGACGAGCTGGGACCGGCTCGACGACGAGAGCAGCGGGCCACGGTAGAGGTTGATGTCGAGCCCAAGCCGCGAGCCGAGCACATCGGGGCGGACGACTTCGAGCAGCCGCGCGATGGGGGCGTCGGCGAGGGCCGGGTCGTCGAGGGCGAGGTCTTGGATGGCCGCCTCGACGCGCTGGAGGCGCTGCTGGAGGCGGTCCTGCGTGGCTTGCCGGTTCTGCTCCACGATCACCCGCTGCCCGACGAGGCCCGCCACCACCACGCCCGCCACACCGACGAGCAGGAAGCGGTTGAGCACCTTGTCGTGGAAGCGCGTCCGCCGCGCTGGGATAAGCCCTGCCCGCCAGCGCAGCACGAGGCCGAGCAGCCACGCCCCGAACGCGAACGGCAGCCCCGAGAGCGCGAGCCGGAGGAGGTTGTAGAGGTGGTCGTAAAGCACAAGCGCGGGGGCCCGCACGGCGATCACGGTGGCGTCGGAGCCACCCGGCACCCAGTAGTACACCCGCGTCGGGCGCCCCTCGATCTCTTCCTCGCGCCACAACGCGCGGTCCAGAGCCAGATCCGCCCGCAGTGCCGGATCGAGGGCCAGCGGGCCGCTCAGCGGGCCGCGCGTCCGGGCGAGCACGTCGTCCTGGTACTCCGCAAACGAGAACGTTGCCTCGTCCTCCTCGAAGAGGCCCGTCGGGACGAGCACGCGCGGGAAGGGCGTCTCGGAGACGTAGCGCGCGGGCTTCGGCGCGGCGCGGATGAGCAGCCACCCAGCTGGCGAAGGCTCGTCGTCCACGCGGACGGGCCCGACGCCAGCGTAGCGGTAGACGCCTCGCCGGTCCTGCACGAGGTCGCTCTGCACGAAGAAGCCGACCTCGCCTGCCTCGACGTACCGCCGGCGCAGGTCGCCGAAGCGGAGGGGGTCGTTGGCCGTCCGGCGACGGACCGGGACAGGACTCGTCTCCTCGAAGCGTCCGAGGACGCGCCCGCTCGGATAGCGCCGCGTGACTGGGCTGCGCAGTTCCACCGAGATCGTGTAGTCGCCGAGGGCCGAGAGCAGAGAGCCCGTGACGAGGTCGGTGGCGAGCGAGTCGAGGCGCTGGCGGGCGAGGGCGCGGCGCGAGAGGCGCGGCGTCTCCGGCGCGGGCGTCTCGGCGAGGAGCGTATCGACGGGCAAGACCGGCGTCGGGATCGTCTGCTCCGGCTCCAGGCTGTCGGGGTCGATGGGACCCGGGGCGGCCTCGGCGAGCGCGCGCTGGAGCGCCGGGTTGGCGCGGGCATCGGCGAGCACCTGTTCGAGCGCGAGTACCACACGCAGGTCCTGGCCGCTGCGGAAGCCGTAGGCGGCCTCGACCATGCGTTCCTGCCGAAGCGTCTGGTCGGCCTGGTAGAGGAGCGGGTAGGTGAGGAGCGAGAGCCCGAGGACCGCCAGCGGCAGGACGCGCAGCGAGAGGAGCGCCGCCCATCCGTGCGGCGTCCGCGTGAGGAAGAGCGTCAGGAGCAGCGCTACGCCCGCGAACAGGGCGAGAGCCACGGGCGGCACCAGCCCCGCCAGGCGGCTCGCGGCATAGACGAGGCCGATGGTCAGCAGCGCGCCCAGCAGCGCCGCGCCGGAGCCGCGCAGCATCGACCGTCCGTGCAAGAGCCACGCGCCCGCGAAGCAAAAGAGCGCCGTCAGGACCAGCGCTGCCGCCAGCACCCCGCCCAGCAAGGCCGCGAAGGCAAGCATCGTGAGCGGCTCCGGCATAGGCCCCGAGCGCTCGAAGTAGGCCAGCGTCGCGTCGCGCAGGACGGAGCGCACCCCCGTGGCGACGAGCACGAGCACGCCCGTGCCGACAGCCCCGAGGAGGGCCCCGCCTAGCAGGCC
>JBCCRG010000318.1:0-4919 GCA_039208155.1 Bacteroidota bacterium
CCGCGCCGGTTTGCGATGGGGCACAGTGACGTTGCTTCACACCAGCCCTCGCTCTCATGCGCGCCCTGCTTTTCGGTCTCCTCCTCGTTCCCCTCGCGGCCACTGCGCAAACAGCCACGGTCGAGACCATCGGCCCGCCGTTTCAAGCGACCGTCATCGCGCCGGACGGCTCTGCGATTGGCGGCGTGTCTACGGTCTATACCGAGGTGGACTTCGAACCGGGGAACCCGCTCCGGTACTACCAGCACTGCCCCGCTGTGTGGGTGGACGGACAGGTTCACCGCCTGAGCCTGCCAAGCGCGTATGTCCCGGAAGAAACGTACATCCCGGTCCAAACGTGGGTGATGTACGTGTCGGAGAACGCCGGCCTGATTTACGGTAACGCGAGAGTGCCAACGACGGTCACCGGCGGCATCGTGCGCTGGGACGGAGTCGGCGGCGCGATGACCTTTGTCGAAGGGCTCCCTCAGACATGGAGGACCGAGATGATGGCTGCGTCCCGTGACGGGTCCGTGCTTGCAGGTGTGCATCTTGAGTTCCAGAATGACTTCGCGTGGCGTTGGGAGGATGGCACCGTCACCGAGTTGGAGGGCTATTTCCTCGACGGCACCACCACCACGATCCTTGGCGTGGACGATCAGGGGCGCGTGTTCGGCACACGGCAGACCTCTTTTGGAAGCCCCTGGGACACTCTGGCGTGGGACACCGACGGAAGCCTCACCGTCGGGGATGCGTTTTCTGGACGTCCCAGTGGGGTCTCTGGTGATGGCACGACGTTGATCGTCAACCCGCGCCCTCCTGACACGTCAGGGTTGCTGGTCCGCGAGAATGAAACGATCACGCTGGATTCGCTGAGGCTCCGCGGAACTCGGCCCCCTGGCGCTCAATCGGTATTCTCGCGCATCGTTGTTCCCTTCGACAATGTGTCCCACGACGGCACGACTCTGTACGGAACGTTTTTGACCGATGAGACGGTGCACGACCTCCCCTCTCGAGTCGACTGGTTCTGGCGCGAGGGCGTCGGGGGGGCTCCCATCGGCCAGGTTCTGGAGGAGGAGTACGGACTCCAGATTCCGGAATGCCCTGTCAGCACCTCGCCCGTCTTCTACGGTTCATTCTATGGGGTCATGTCTGCCGACGGGCGCGTCCTCACAGCCCAGTGCTCCGAATTCGCCACGCCAGAGCCGGACGAGATGACCTACGTCATCACCCTACCCGCCTCCGCGTCCTGGGCCGAGGCCGCTAGCGGCTTCTTCGACGACCCCGACCGCTGGGCTCCCGCCCGCGTCCCCGACGCCACCACCCTCACTCGCCTCGCGGCCACCGGCTCCGACTACACCGTCACCCTCCGCGACGACCAGCCCCTCCCCAGCCTCACCGTCGCCGTCGCACCCGAGGACACCGCACCCACCGTCACCCTCGACCTCGACGGGCGCACCCTTACGCTTGCTCCCCAGAGCAACGCCTTCGATGCCCTCGTCGTCGGCGACCAGGGCGACGGCACCCTCTTCCTCCTCGACGGCACCGTGGACGCCAACGGGGGCGTCACCATCGGACGCGCAGGCTCCGCCCAAGGCCGCCTCTTCTCCGACGTGACATTCCAGATCGATGGCCCCCTCGTCGTCGGCGACGGCGCGGCAGGCACCAACGAGACAGCGTCCACGCTGGGCATCATCGACGGTACCACCACGGCTGCGCTCGGCTTCGACGTCGGTCTCCAGGCTGGGACCAACGGCTTCATCGCCGTCGAGTCCGGCGCAACGCTACAGGTGCCCGCCGACGCACCCAGCACCATCGGCTTCGCGGGCACCGGGCAGGTCATCGTCACCGAAGGCTTCCTCTCGCACACCGGCCCGCTCACGCTCGGGCGTCTGGCGACCGGCAAGGGCACGCTCAACCTCCGCAGCGGCGCTACCGCGCTCACCACCGACTCGCTCGTCGTTGGGCTCGCCGGCATCGGCGAACTGGAGATCGTGGGTGGCTCGGGGCTGTCCACGGGTCCGGTAGTGCTCGGCAGCCAGGCGAGCAGCGTCGCCTCGGTGCGTCTGGCAGGCCCGGGCAGCGAGTGGGACATCGCGGGCGACCTCCTCAACGGGCTCGACGGCACAGCCGTGCTGGAGGTCGTGGAAGGCGCAAGCCTCTGCGTGAGCGGGCTCGGACTCACGGGCGAGCAGGGGCGCTTCGTCTCCGACGATACCATCGTGCTCGGCTTTGCCGACTGCGCGGGGAATGTGCAAGACGGTGGCAGCGAACGACGAGTCCGCAACACGGGCATCGCGCTGGGCGGGCTCACGGTGGCAGCGGGTGGCGAGATCGTCGCACCGGCCATTGAGGTCGGTCCGAACGGCGTGCTCGACGGCGCGGGCGCGCTCGCGGTGCCGGTCACCAACGGCGGCACCCTCGCGCCGGGCGGACCGGACGCACTCGGCACGCTCGCGCTCGCGGCTCCGCTCACGCAGACGGCGGACGGTGTGCTCGCGGTCGAGGTAGGCACCGACGGCGCGGATGCGATCACGGTCGATGGCGCAATCTCGCTCGGCGGCACATTGCGGGTTACTGCTCTCTCCGGCGAGGCACCAACGGTCGGCGCGAGCTACAACGTGCTCACGGCGGCATCGCTCACGGGCGCGTTCGACCGGATCGAAGCGCCGGAGGGGCTCGCCGTCACGGTGGAGGCCACGCGGGTCACGGTGACGGTCACGAGCGTCGTCGCAGCGGAGGATGAGGCAACGCCAAAGGTGCTCGCCTTGCGTGCCTACCCCAACCCGATTGCCACGCAGGCGACGCTCGCCTACGACGTGCCAGAGGCCGGACCGGTGCACCTCGCGCTCTACGACGTGCTCGGCCGCGCCGTGACAGTGCTGGCAGCGGGCCGGCAGGCAGCGGGCACGCATGAGGTGCCGTTCGACGCCGCAGGTCTGCCGAGCGGGGTGTACGTGGCGCGGCTGGAGACGGAGAGCGGCGCGCTCACGCGGCGGCTGACCCTCGTGCGGTGACCGTTGGCGCTCGGATCTAGGCGCACAGGCCGTGACCCCTGGGCGTTGGACGCTGCGCTTCCCTACGCAAACCGGTCTGACTCTACCCGTTTCACGATCCCGCGCCCAGACCCATGCGCCTGCCCTCGCTTCTCCTCCTGACCCTCCTCGCCCTGCCCGCCGCCGCACAGTACGACCTCGTCGTCGGCGATACCTACGAGGATCAGGGCCTCACCAGCGACGTCCACCGCTCGCACGTCGGACAGGTCGTCTTCTCGAAAGAGCCCATCGCCTTCCGCAACGAGAACCCCGACCAGTTCGCCACCGCGTTCGGCCCGAACGATCCGATTTACGCGCGGCACTACCTGCCCGCCTCCGTCTGGAACCTCACCGACGACCAGACCGAGCTGTGGTACACCTTCGTCTTTGTCATCGACGGTGAGGAGGCGAGCGGCCGCCCGAGCGAGCGGTGCCACGACGAGTGCGTGGCGACATGGACGACCTGGCAAATGAACCTCGACGAGCAGGAGTCCTACACCAACGACAAGCTCAAGACCGCGTGGAAGAGCCTCGTCGAGAGCGGCTATACGACCCGCGCCGCCACCGAAGCTCGCCAGGCGACGATGATCCCACTCGACGGCACGCACGAGATCGAAGTGCAGGTGCGCGTCTACTCGGACGAGCAGTACGGCGGCCAGGTCGTCGCCTCGGGCACGTTCACCTACGACGCGAATGGGTGAGCAACGGCGGAGGGCGCTTGGTGTCTAGACGGCAGCGCCCGCCTTACCAACGCCGCTCCTGCCATGCGCCGCCGCTCGTCTCGCTCTGGTCAGCGCCAAGCTGAGGTCCCGACCTCGTTGCTCGCCGACATCGCGTTCCTGCTGCTGATTTTCTTCCTCGTCACCACGACGATCGACACCGACACGGGGATCTACCTCGAACTGCCGCCGCCGCTCCTGGAGCCGCCGCCGCCCGTTAACGAGCGCAACCTGCTCAACATCCTCGTCCGCGACGATGCCGTGCTGATCGACGGACGTGCGGCGACCGTGGCCGACATCCGAGCAGAGGTAGTGCGGCATGTCACCAACGAGGGCCGCGACCCGGCGTATGCCGACTCGCCACGGAAAGCTATCGTCTCGTTTAAAGCTTCGCGCTCGACGCCCTACGCCCGCTACGTGGACGCCCTCGACGCCGCGAAACTGGCCTACTGTGACGTTCGCGACGCCGAGGCCCGAAGCCTGGGCGCAGCGAGCTACGCCGCCTATCGTACCGCACTCCCCGCTGACGCCGACGACCCCGTCTCCGAGCGCTACCCCGTGAAGCTCTCCCTCGCCGAGCCAGATCCGCGCTAGCAACGAGCCTGCTTCTGAGTTGGCATCATGTCATCCTGGAATTCAGGGCCAAAGGCCAGCGTAGCCATTCTCTGACAATGGCGCTGCTCCGATACCCTGCTGAGATGCTGAAACCGCAGGTTCACGCCAGTAATCAAGTTCAGCATGACAAGAGCGGGAGTTCTTGACTACCTCACGCCTCCGCTGCGCGTGCTTGCCAACGCGCGGCCTCGCTCGGGCGGCCCCACGCCTCATAGAACGCGCCCAGGCGTTCGACCAGGCGGCTCGCGTCGTAGTCGGCAGCCTCGTACATCGCGTAAGCGTCGAGCAGAAGCGGCTCCGCCTCGGGATAGCGCTCCTGCGCCTGGAGGCAGAGCGCGAGGTTTTCGGTCGTGCGGGCGATGCGGATGTGACCCGGCGGCAGCGCGCGGCCCATCCGGTCCAGCGCGTCCCGGAAGCCCGCCTCGGCCTCGGCCAGTCGCCCCGCGTCGAGGAGCACGTTGGCGTGGTGGCTCGTGATCACGGCCACGCCGAAGATGTCGTCGCCACGCGTCACGGGGGTGCGTTCGAGCACGTGGCGGTAGAAGGCAAGTACGACGAGTCGATTGCCCTC
>JBCCRG010000319.1:0-4902 GCA_039208155.1 Bacteroidota bacterium
CACGAGGACCGCCGTGTGGCCCTGATCGGCGAGCTCTTCGAGTTGGCTGGGCGTGCTCGGCGTGAGCCCTTCGCTGGGCCCCTGGTGGCCGAGGAACGCGACGTGGAACGCCCGGTCTGGCTCGCGCTCGGCGTGGCGGTAAGCCATCACCTGCTGCACCGTCGCGTGGACGAGGCAGCAGTACGGGTCGCGCTGCTGCTTCATCGCTTTCGCGGTCGTGCCGTGCGCAGAGAACAGCAGATGCACCTTCTCGCGGACGGCGCGAGGGAAGCGCTGGAGCCCCTCGTCGATCCGCTCACTGATCGCCTGGATATACTTCGGGTGGGCCGCATACTCGTACACGAGCGTCGTCGGCCAGACGGGGATCTCGCCCGTGTCTTCGAGCGCCTTCCAGTAGGCCAGCGACGATCCGGTGGTCGCCTTCGCGTACTGGGGGTAGAGCGGGAGCAGTACCACCTTCGTGATGCCGTCGCGGACCATCTCCGTCCCGATCTCCTCGGGCGCAGGCTTCCAGTAGCGCGTGGCCGAGTAGCACCGGAACGAGGCACCCGTCAGCGGAGCGAAGCGGTCGTTGAGGCGCCGCTCGAGCGCCACACGCTGCTCCTCGGTGAGGCGGTTGATCGGCGAGGCTCCGCCGATGGCTTCGTAGCCAGCGCTCACTCCCTTGCTCCACCGCGACGCGACAAACTTGCTGGCCCAGTGCCGCGCCGCCCCCTTCAAGGGCAGATCGATGCACGCCGGGTCCATGTACCGGTTGTAGAGATAGCGCTCGACGTCCTCCAGCTTGATCGGTCCACCTGGGCTCAGCAGCACCACACCAACACGGTCCCCAGCTTCGATCCCGACCGGCTCCTGCGGGAAGAAATCCCCCGTCACCAGGCGCTTGTCGTAGCGGAAGACCTTGTTGAAGGCGCGCGGGGTCATCGGGGACAGGCGTACGGATGGCTGGGCTAGTAGAAGAGGTAATCTGCGCCGACCGTTTCCCCCAGTGCGTTAAGGTTCGGGGGAAATAAGACCCGCTTTTTGCGACCCGTTTTCAAATCGCCGCGGTGTCGCCGATTCGGACGGATCCACACGCCCTGCCAGCATCGATCTCGCGCCGCCGACCGAGTCACACCTCGTCAGTCCGGGTAGCGTTGAGCACCTCGCGTCCTCCGCGCGCGAGCAGTTCGCCCGCTAGCGCCCGCGCCAAGTCCTGCGCCTGTGACGGGGTCCCCTTCTGGCCGCCTCGGAAGACGCGCGTGCCGTCGGCGTCCGCCACCACGCCGTCAATGACGAATACGCTGCCGGTTTCGAGGCGCGCGTAGGCTCCCACAGCTGCTTTACCTCCGTCAGAAACGTGCTGTCGGAAGGCGCGCTCGGCCTCGGTAGTGATCCGGGTTGCGTCGTCGTCGAGAAGTCGCACCAGGAGCGTGCGGGCCTTGGTGTTGGAGGCCAAGCAGACAACGCCGAGCGCCCCCTGCCCCGCACCAGGCAGCACGATGGAGGGCGCGAAGACGTCGCGGATGGCCGAGTCCAACGCGAGTTGCCGGAGGGCCACCTCAGCGAGGACGATCCCGTGCCAGCCACCATCGCCGAGCATCCCGCTCTCGCGCAGCCGCTGTAGTCGCGCTGCCACGGGGCCTCGCACCGGCACGATCCGGAGGTCCGACCGCCACGCGCGCAGTTGGGCCTGCTGACGCAGCGATGAGACGGCCAGCGTCGCTCCGGCCGGGAGGCCAGCAAGTCTCCCCTCGAAGTCGGGGTGCGCCACGAAGGCGTCCCACGGCGTCGCGCGGGCCGACACGGCGGCGAGTGCAAGGCCCTCCGACAGCGTAGCCGGAAGATCCTCCAGCGCGTGGACGGCGAGGTCAACGCGCCCGTCCAGCACGGCGGCGTCGAGCGCCCGGGTGAACTGCCCGTCGTCGCCGGTCAGCCGTACTGGACCGTCAGAGGGAGCGTCGCCCTCAGTCTCGATGACGTCGATGGTCACCTCGTGCCCGGCCGCGACCAAGCGCGCGGCGACGTGGTTGGCCTGCCAGCGGGCGAGCTTGCTGCCGCGCGTACCGATGCGCATCGTCAGACGAGGGCTTGTGGGGTGAGAAGGCTACGCTCCGCTTAGAAACGTGGCGTAGCGTGGCGTTCAGAACGCTAGAGGCCGCGTCTCAGTAACGAGCGCGCACGGGCGCGCCACGCAGAGGAAGGAGTCGGACCGCAAGAAGATAGGCGAGGGCATCCGATCACGGCGCGCTACCTCGCGAGCGACCCGCAGCGCCGCCTACAGCGCTGCGACCACCATCCCGAGGTAGTTGCGGAAGGGACGGGCGAGCAGGTGGTGCGCGGCCTCGCGCCAGGCGGCCGACTCCTCGCGCAGGGCCGCTTCGAGGCGCTGCGTAACCACACGGTGCACCCCTTGGTCGGCGAGGTCCACACGCCACGCGTCGAGGGCCCCCCGGGCCTCCGTCAACGCCGCGCAGGCCTCACCGCGCTGCAACGCCTGCTCCAACAGATGCACCTCGGCATGGGCTCCCCTGCGGTCACCGACTGCGCGGCGCAACGCGTGCCGCAGTCCGGCCAAAGCGGTGCGCGCCGCCTCGCTCGGACACACCGCGCTCCCGTCTCCCCCTTCGAGCACCACCTTGCCTAGCTGCTGACGCATGTGCTCGTACTGCCGCCACACCGTCGAGGCCATCACCAGGCGCAGAGGCTGGGCATCACCTGAGGATGCTGTCGACATGGCCGCGTGTACCTCGTCCGAACCCTCGGGAAGGTGCAGCGGCGCAGCACGCAGGCTCTCCATTTCGGTCTGGCGTCGAGCCCGCACCGCTACGCAAAAATCCTGGCTGGCCGGGTCGCCGTCCTCAGGAAGCAGGTGAACGATGACCTCCCACGTGCGCACCCGTCTGAGGGCCTCGTGTACCGTAGCTGCGCGCCCAGCCAAGGCATCGATCTCGGCGTCCATGTGGGGTGCGTAGCACGCGAGTACCCCTTCGAGTCGTCGCGCCGCCTCGGCAAGGGACACCACGGTCGGCAGCACGTTCGCGGTCGCTGCCTCCGGCGAGGCATCCGCTTGGGCCGTCTCCACACCCGCAAGTGCTGCGCGGAGGTCGGCCAGCGCCGTGTCCACGTCTTCGGCGATGCACGCCGAGAGCGGCGCATCCATGCCGTGTGTGTAAGGGGACGGGCTCTCCGCCGGGTGCACCGTGTCGGCCCCGCTGCGCCGTCGCTCCCGGACGCCGCGTCCGCGATGCGCCACCACGCGCGCCACGCGGGTGAGCACCCCACCCCGGGAGTCACGCTCGCCTAGTTTTTTCGCCTCGGGGGAGACGGACTGTGGAGCGGGTCGAGGTAGGTCGTACCCACTGCCGCTCAGAGACGGCGCAGGCTCACGCGGAGGCCGTGCTGGCGCTGCTGGGCGTCCGGTCGGTTCACGAGGCAGCGCGAGCGGCGAGATAGTCGGAGCGGGGTTTGCAGGACGTACGGAGGCCGAGCGCATCGCGTCGAGCGCGACTTCGTCTTGGGCGTAGGGCCGTGCCGTTGCGCTTGCGCTCCGGGCTTGCTCTTCGCCCGCGTCCCGCCCCCCACCTACATCGAAGAGGCGGAGGCGATACCACCGAAAGCGTCCGCTCCAGAACCGCACCCGGTTCGGCTCCATGCCCACCTCCTGCGCCACCTCAGCGATGGTTCGACGCGCGGCGACGGCCAGGATCGCCTGGGCACGCCGCGCCACGAGTCCCTCGGACTCCGCGAGGGTACGAAGCTGCCGCCGCTCGTCAGGCATCAACAGGAGCGGTGCTGTCGCCGACGCGCCGAGGCGGTGGACGACGGAGGCATATCGGTCCGGGTCGAGCGGCTCAAGGCCGTACGCGCTCAGCACCGCGTCAATGCGTTCGAGGTCGTGAGGCGTGCGCTCTCGGAGCAGCAGCTTGACCTCGTGAACCACGTCGCGCTTGCGCGCCCACTCGTAGACGACGCTGTCCACGACGAAATGGCCCACCGGCGCACCGGCGGCGTGCAACGTGCGCGGCGTTCGCTCAATGCGCACGCGCGCTTGCAGGTCGAGCGGCATCGGTCCAGCCAAGGCTTGCAGCGCCGACTGGAGCGCACCCGGGGCCAGGTTCTCGGCGCGCAGAGGTAGGGGTAGCGCGCTGGGCACCACCTGGCGGTGTGCCGCGGCACGCGTGCCGGACGGGGCTGACAACGGACGAAGCCGCCCGTAGAACGCACCGTCGTGCTGGCGCAGCCGCAGAGCGAACCCGGCCTCCAGCAGCCGGAACGCCTCCGTGTCCAGGAAGAGGTCAACGAGGCTCTGCGTCGCGTCCGGGGTCAGCGTGAACCCTGCCAGCCGCTCCACCCGCATCAGTTCGGCCACGGTGCCCACGTCGTGCGCGAGGTAGCGGAGAAGCATGCGAGCGAGACGCGGCGGACTCTGAGGGGCGGATCAATGGAGTATACGACGGAGCCCTCTGCGCCGAGTGCCCGAGTTCTCCACACCGCTGGGCGACCGCACCTCAGGTAGCGTGGTCCGACGCACAGGCGCCTCAGGCACGCACGCATCCCGACAGAGCCGGAGCAGACAGGCTGGCGGGTCTATCCACAGCATCAAGGCCGAGGCCATCGAGGGCCTGACGGTGAACTACTCCGGCCGCACCACGGACCTAATCGACCAAGTGCTCTGCCCTGATCCCGTCGCGGACCCCGCCGTGAAGTTCGCCCTCCCCGAGCACGCGTCCACCAACGGCGAAGCGGCCGAGGACGCACTCGCTGAGGCGACGGTGATGAACTAGTGTCATGACGGCTTGCTCGTGAGCCGATACCCGCAGTGCCCTACCCACCGCCTCACCTCCGCGATCCGGACCCGGCCCAAAGCCAGGGCCACAGCCGCACGCAGCGCCACCCGCGTTCGGGCCGCCGCACCTCGCA
>JBCCRG010000320.1:0-4900 GCA_039208155.1 Bacteroidota bacterium
CGCATGACGGCCACGTGGTAGCTGAGCAGTTGCAGCGGGATCACCGTCAGCAGCGGCTCCAGGCAGTCGAGCGTCTTGGGCACCTCGATGACGTACTTACAGAGGTCGCGCAGGTCCTCGTTGCCCGCGTCCGTGATCGCGATCACCTCGCCGCCGCGCGCGACGACCTCCTCGATATTCGAGAGGACCTTCTCGTAGATCGCGTCCCGCGTGGCGATGCAGACGACCGGCATGAACTGGTCGATGAGCGCGATGGGGCCGTGCTTCATCTCGGCCGCCGGGTAGCCTTCGGCGTGGATGTAGCTGATCTCTTTGAGCTTGAGCGCCCCCTCAAGCGCGACAGGGAAGTTACAGCCACGCCCGAGGTAGAGGAAGTTCTGCGCCCAGCGGTAGTCGCGCGCGATCTGCTCGATGGTGTCGTTGAGCGTCAGCACCTCGCGCATCAGGTCAGGGATGGCGGCGAGCGCATCGAGGTAGGCCTGGTAGCTCGGCATGCCGGGCTGCTGCGGGACGTTCCGCGCTTTGGCAAGCAGGAGCGCGATCATCGTCAGAACGGCCACCTGGCCCGTGAATGCCTTCGTCGAGGCGACGCCGATCTCGGGGCCGGCGTGGAGGTAGGCCCCGGCGTCCGTCTCGCGGGCGATGGTGGAGCCGACGACGTTGCAGACGCCGTAGACGGGCACCCCGGCCTCCTTCGCCTTGCGGAGCGCCGCGAGCGTGTCCGCCGTCTCGCCGGACTGCGAGATCACGAACATGACGTCGCCCTCCTGGAAGACGGGGTGGCGGTAGCGAAACTCGCTCGCGTAGTCGACCTCGACGGGAACGCGGGCGTGCCGCTCGATGAGGTATTCGGCCACGAGTCCGGCATGCCACGACGTACCGCAGGCGCAGATCAGGATGCGCCGGGCGTTGACGAGCGTGTCGAGCACCTCGGGCGTCTGGAGGCCGCCCATGTGGATCTCGCCGAGGTCGGGCCGGAGACGGCCGCGCAGGCCGTTCTCGATGGCCTCGGGCTGCTCCATGATCTCCTTGAACATGAAGTGCTCGTAGCCGCCCTTCTCAATCTGTTCGAGGTCCCACTCGAGCTCATGCACCTCGGTGGCGACCGGTGCGCCCTCAATCGAAACCACCTCGTAGCCGTCGCGGCGGACGAGCGCCATCTCACCGTCGTTGAGGTAGACGACGTGCCGCGTGTGCTCGATGAGCGGGCTCGCGTCGGAGGCGACGAAGTTCTCGCCTTCGCCGAGGCCGAGGATGAGCGGGCTGCCGAGCCGCGCGGCGATGAGCAGGTCGGGGTCGTCCTCGCTCACCACCACGATGCCGTAGGTGCCGCGCACCTGCGTGAGCGCCTGCCGGACGGACTCGGCAAGGGGCAGCCCCGTCGTCCGCTGCACATCGTCGATGAGGTGGACGAGCGCCTCGGTGTCAGTGTCGCTGTGGAACGTGTAGCCGTCGGCGATGAGGCGCTTGCGGATCGCTCCGTAGTTCTCGATGATGCCGTTGTGGACGAGCGCGAAGCGGCCGCCGGGAGCGGTGTGCGGGTGCGCGTTGACGTCGTTCGGCGCGCCGTGCGTGGCCCAGCGGGTGTGCCCGATGCCGAGCGTGCCGTGGACGGGGCTCGCGTCGAGCGCGCGGGCAAGTTCGCCGACCTTGCCGCGCCGCTTGCGGATCGAGACTTCGCCGTTGACCACGGCAACACCGGCCGAATCGTAGCCGCGGTATTCGAGCCGCTTGAGGCCGTTGACGAGGAGGCCGCTAGCCTGCTGGGTGCCGATGTAGCCGACGATGCCACACATAGACGAAGGGGGTTCGCTGACGAAAGGGGGCGCTGAGGAGGTAGGCGTCCGGGGCGGCAGCGCCCCGAAAATCATGCCGCGCACGAGCATGGGAACGATCCCACGCCGCAGCGCAAACTACACGTACCCCCGTTTCAGACCAACGGGCTAACCACAACTTCGCCGAATCCCGAGAGGGCGCTCAGATGCAGGGACGCCGCTCGGGTGCTTCTACGCCTCCGCGAGCGGTGCGCGCACGGTCCGGCCGACGACCTCCGCCACGCGGCGCATCTGCGCCATGAGGTCGGCGAACTGGTCGAAGTAGAGCGACTGCGGGCCGTCCGAGAGCGCGCTCGGCGGGTCGGGGTGTGTCTCGATCATCAAGCCGTCAGCCCCAACGGCAGCTCCGGCGCGCGCGAGCGGCAGGATTTTGTCGCGCAGGCCGACGCCGTGGCTCGGGTCCACGAAGATCGGCAGGTGGCTGTGCTTCTTGATGACCGGCACCGCCGAGAGGTCGAGCGTGTTGCGCGTCGCCGTCTCGAAGGTGCGGATGCCGCGCTCGCAGAGAATCACGTTCGGGTTGCCTCCTGCGAGGATGTACTCGGCGCTCATGAGCCACTCCTTGATCGTAGCCGAAAGGCCGCGCTTGAGGAACACCGCCGTGTTGGTCTTGCCGACTTCCTTGAGGAGCGGAAAGTTCTGCATGTTGCGCGCGCCGATCTGGAAGACATCAGTGTACTGCCCGATCAACTCTACGTCGCCGGGGCGCATCACCTCGGTGATGATTTTGAGGCTGTGGCGGTCGGCGGCGGCGCGCATCCACTTGAGGCCCTCTTCGCCGTGGCCCTGGAACGAGTACGGCGACGAGCGCGGCTTGAACGCCCCGCCGCGCAGGATCGGCACGCCCTGCGACGCCACGAAGGCGGCCGAGGCCTCGATCTGCTCCTCGCTCTCCACCGAGCACGGCCCGGCCATCACCACGAACTCGTCGCCGCCGAGCACGACGCCGTCGCCGAGGTCGATGGTCGTGTTGTCCTGCTTCCAGGTGCGGCTGGCGAACTTGTACGGGCTCGTGACGCGGTACACGTCGGCGACGCCCTCCAGAATCTTGATGTGGCGGACGTCAAACTCGGGCTGCACGCCGATGGCGCCGAGCACGGTCTGGGCCTCGCCGGAGGAGCGGTGTACGTCGAACCCGTAGCCGTTCAGGCGACCGATGACGGCTTCGATCTGGGCCTCGGAGGCCCCGGCTTGCATGACGACGACCATGGGAAAACAGTAGGCAGGGGGAGTGAATGCAGAACGGGAACCCCAATGTGCTCCCTCGGCCACGCCGAACGCGAAGGTAGGCCGGACGTTCGGGCCGGGATAGGCTTTTGCCCGAGCCCAGGGCTTCTCACGCAGACTTCACCGGAGCGGCTGTCGGCTGTCGGCTGTCGGCTGTCGGCTGTCGGCAAAGAAGCAACCCCGTTCCCGTACCGCGCGTCAAGCGGCTTGCTGCTCTTCGCTCTTTACTCCTCACTCTTTACTTCGTACCGCTCCAGCGTGAAGCTCTCGCCGAGGTAGTGGCGGCGGACCTCCTCGTCGGCGGCGAGTTCTTCGGCGGTGCCGTGCTTGTAGATCGCGCCGTCGATGAGGATGTAGGCGCGGTCGGTGATGGCGAGCGTCTCGTGGACGTTGTGGTCCGTGATGAGCACGCCGAGGCCGCGCGCACTCAGGCCCGCCACGATCTGCTGGATGTCCTCCACGGCGATGGGGTCCACGCCGGCAAACGGCTCGTCGAGGAGGAGGAACTGCGGGCGCGTGGCGAGGGCGCGGGCGATCTCGGTGCGGCGGCGCTCGCCGCCGGAGAGCATGTAGCCCTTTGAGCGCCGCACTTTCTCCAGGCCGAACTCGGCGATTAATTCCTCGACGCGGGCCTCACGGTCGGCCCGCTCCATCGGCTGGAATTCGAGTACCGCCATGATGTTGTCCTCGACGGTGAGGTTGGCGAAGACCGACGCCTCCTGCGCGAGGTAGCCGAGGCCACGCCGGGCGCGCTGGTACATCGGCATGCGCGTGAGCCGCGCGCTCGTGTGGCCGCCCTGCCCGTCGGGCTCGTCGAGGTAGATGTCGCCGTCGTTGGGGCGCACCATCCCGACGATCATGTAGAACGTGGTCGTCTTGCCGGCCCCGTTCGGCCCGAGCAGCCCGACGATGCGCCCCTGCTGCACCTCCAGGCTGACGCCCTTGACGACGGTACGCTTGCGATAGCGCTTGACGAGCCCCTCCGTCCGCAGCACGCGGGCGTCGGCGCGGTCGAGCACGGGAGACGGAGGTGGAGCTTGCATCGGGAACGGTGGACGGTCGTGGTGCCGCCCCACGAAACGCGCGGGGCGCGACACGTTCCCAAACTACCACTTCACGTCCAGGCCGCTTCTGCGTCATCGCCGCTGACGAGGCCCTGCGCCCAGGCCCAGGCGACGGCTTGCGCGCGGGTCTGCACGCCGATCTTGGCGTAAACCTGGTGGACGTGCTTCTTGACTGTGCTCTCGGTGATGTAGAGCCGCTCCCCCACCTCGGCGTTGGAGTAGCCGCGCGCCACCTCCAGCAGCACCTCGCGCTCGCGCTCGCTCAGCGCATCGAGCGCACCGGGCTCGGGCCGACTCCGCCGTTGCCCGACAAAGAGCGCTGCAATCCGCCGCGAGAGCCAGCCCGTCTCGCCCCGCGCCGCGCCCTGCACCGCCTCGCCGATGAGGTAGAGTGACTCCTGCTTCGTGAGGTAGCCCGCCGCGCCGCGCTCCAGCACACCGAAGATGTACTCGTCGTCCTCGTAGGCGCTCAGGATGAGCACCGGGAGGTCGGGGTGGCTCTGGCGCAGCCGGTCGAGCACATCGAGGCCCGAGAGGCCCGGCATCTGCAGGTCGAGCACGAGCACATCGGGCGGCGCGGCGTCCACCGCAGCGAGGGTCGCGGCCCCGTCGCTCGTCTCCGCGAGGATGGTACACCCGGCTTCCTGTTCGAGGAACGCGCGCAGCCCAGCGCGGAACGTCGGGTGGTCGTCGGCGATGATGACGCGGGGAGCCATGCGTGGGAGCGTGGGGTGGATGCAGTACGGTGGCGCAAGATCGGTCGCGAGCAGACGC
>JBCCRG010000321.1:0-4889 GCA_039208155.1 Bacteroidota bacterium
ACCGACGAGGAGGGCAACTTCGTCATTGACGGGAACGGCAACCTCGTTGACGGTGAGACCGTGGCTCCGCAGACGGTCGAGAAGCAGCAGACGTTCGAGGTCGGCTTCAAGGGCCAGGTGATCCCGCGCCGGGTCTTCGTGGACCTGAACGCCTACTACAACCTCTCCGAGGACTTCCTAAGTCCGCTCACCGTCCTCGGCGTGGCGACGAAGCGCGGCGACACGCCCATGAGCGAGGTGCAGCCGGGCTTCGCTGGCCTCGGCGGGTTCGTGGCGAGCTACATCAACTTCGGCGAGTTCCAGACCTACGGGGCCGACATCGGCCTGACGTTCCTCGTGACCAACGACCTCTCCGCGACGGTCAACTACTCGTTCTTCGACCTCACCTTCGACGAGGACGATCTCGAGAACAACGACTTCAACGGCGACGGCGTGGTGAACGAGTTCGACCACCTCGTCAACGCGCCCAACAACAAGGCGTCGTTCGCGCTCAACTACAACGGGCCGCGCTTCTTCGGGACCGTCTTCGCGCGCTGGGTGGAGGAGTACAACTACTTCTCCAGCTTCCAGATCGCCTCGGAGACCTACCCCGACGCCGACAACGATGGCATCCCGGACACGTCCTACCGCGGCGTGGCCATCCGCGAGGGCGTGCCAGGTGCCGACGCCTTCAACTACGGCCCGCTCGGCGGCTTCGTGCAGCTCGACCTCGGCATCGGCGTCAAGATCACGCCGGACGTGCAGATCTCGGCGGGCGTGACCAACGTGCTCGACGAGGACGTACGGGAGTTCACGGCGGCCCCGCCCACAGGCCGCTTGTTCTCGGCGGGCGTGCGCGTCCACGTGCCGGGCACCGGGCGGTAGACGCGTTGGTGTGACAGCGCTCTGGTGGACGGAGCGCTTCGCCGGAGCGGCGGCGGGCGGGGGAGGCCGCCGCCGCTCCACGGGTTAACAGCCTCCCTCGAACGACTCATGCCCCTACCTATGCCGCGCGCCCGCATCCTTAGCACCGGTCTCTACGCGCCCGAGCGCGTCGTGCCGAACAGCTACTTCGACGCGCTCTACGGCGAGGACGTGAGCCGCTTCCTCGTCGCCAACCGCAACATCCGCGAGCGGCGCTACGCTGCGCCCGACCAGGCCCCGTCGGACCTCGCGGTGGCTGCCGCGCACCAGGCGCTCGACCGCGCGGGCGTCGATCCCGAGGACCTCGATCTGATCGTTGTCTCGACGGACACGCCCGACTACCTCTCGCCCGCGACGGCGTCGGTGGTGCAGCACAAGCTCGGGGCCACGGGCGCGGGGACGTTCGATCTCAACACCGCCTGCGCGGGCTTCGTGACCGCGCTCGACGTGGCGAGCAAGTACGTCGCCGCCGAGCCCGAGCAGTACGGCCGCGTGCTCGTGGTGGGGACCTACCTCATGAGCCGCTTCCTCGACTTCCGGCAGCGCAACATCGCCAGCCTCTTCGCCGACGGCGCGGGCGCGGTGGTGGTCGGCCCGAGCGAGGACGGTCAGGCAGGCATCCTCGCGTCGATGCTCGAGGCCGAGGGGCAGTATGCCGAGCACATGGGCATCTACGCGGGCGGCGCGGCAGCCCCGATCCAACCCGCCGCAGGCGACGGCGCGGCCCCCGACGCTGCGCCGTTGCCGCATGCGCCCGAGGTACAGCTCCTAGAGTTCCGCCAGAAGTTTCCGAAGACGTTCAACCTCGACCACTGGACGCGGCTCGTCCGGCGGCTCGCCGAGCGCACGGGCGTGCCGCCGGAGGCCGTGGACCGGTTCTTCTTCACCCAGATCAACGTCGGCAGCATCCGCGAGACGATGGACGCGCTCGGCCTGCCGCAGGAGCGCGCGCACCTCGTGATGGACCGCTACGGCTACACCGGCAACGCGTGCGTCGCGATGGCCCTCGCCGACGCCGACCAGCAGGGCCTCCTCACGCCCGGCCAGACGTACTTCCTCATTGCCTCCGGCGGCGGCGCCTCCCTCGCCGCGATGGCGGTGCGGTGGTAGATGGTGGTCCTCCGTCACTCGTCCTTTGTCATTGATGGACGAGGCCAACACCATTTCATCTACGGAAAATGACCATGCAAATACTCTTTGGCGTCATCCCCGCGAAAGCGAGGATCCATGCAATACCCCGTATGGATCCCCGATCAAGTCGGGGATGACGAGGGCGAGGGCAAAGCGCTTCGTTTTCTCAGAAGAATTGACATGAGCGGTGCTAGAACGAAGACGAGTGACCAAGGACAAATGACCAGAGACCCATGACCTGCGACCCGCGACCCCGGACCCATGACTGACACAACCATCGCCTGGGTGCTCTTTCTTGGCTACCTCGCGCTCATCGGCGGGGCGGCGATCGTAGGCATCCGCAAGGTGTCCGGCTTCGCGTCGTACTCGGTGGGGAGCCGCCAGGTGAGCCCGGTCTTCGTGGGCCTCTCGCTCGCGGCGAATCTCACGAGCGCGGCCACGTTCGTCATCAACCCGGGGCTGATGTACCTCTACGGCGTCTCGGGGCTGCTCGGCTACGCGGTCGCGACGCCGCTCGGCATCATCGTCGGGCTGACGGTGCTTTCGAAGGCGTTCCGCCGTGTGGGCGACAAGTACACCGCGCTGACGGTCCCGCAGTGGATCGGCGAGCGCTACGGCGACTGGCGGCTCGCGCTGTTCTTCGCGGTCATCAGCCTGCTCCTCATCACGTTCCTGGTGCTGATCGTGGTCGGGCTCACGCTCGTGCTCCAGAGCGTGCTCGGCCTGCCCGTGCTCGCGGCGATGGGCATCGTGATCGTCTTCCCGCTCGTCTACATCATGTTTGGCGGCGCGAGCGCGCACACGCTCACCAACTCGATGCAGGCGATCATCATGTTCGCCGTGGCGCTGATCCTGATCGGGTCGGGCCTGGAGTTCTTCAGCGACGGGGTTGGTGGCTTCCTCGACCGGCTGCGTGCCATCGAGCCGGTGCTGGCGGCCCCGACGAACCCCGAGAGCCTGCTTTTCCGCGACTATTTCGAGGTGCTCGTGGCCAACTTCGTGATCGGCATCGCCGTGGTGACGCAGCCGCACGTGATGTCGAAGGCGCTCTACCTCAAGAGCGAGCGCGACGTGAATGCCTACCTCGCGACAGGCTTCGTGGTGCTGCTCGTGTTCTTCGCCGTGCTGATCGTCGGCCTCTACGCGCGCATCCTGATGCCCGACCCGGCCGGGATGCCGCCGGACCAGGTGGTGCCGACCTACCTCGTGGAGCGCTTCTCGGCAGGACTTCGCGCCGTCGTGGCCGTGGGCCTGATCGCGGCGGGCTTCTCGACGATGGAGGGCCTGCTCGTCGCGCTCTCGACGATCTTTACGAACGATATCTATCGCCCGCTCGCGCAGCGCCTCGGCTCGCTCGACGAGGAGACGATGAACCGGCGTGGCATCGCGCTGAGCAAGTGGTTCCTGCTTGCGCTCGCGCCGGTCGTAGCGCTGATCTCGTACGGCCAGATCGTGGAGCCGAACCTGTCGGTGGCGATCCTCGCGCAGAACGGCGTCTACGGCCTCTTCTCGGCGACGTTCGTGCCGATCCTCTTCGGCATCTTTGCCCCGCGCATGACCAAGGGCGCGGCCTTCGCCGCGGCGGCCACGGCGCTCGTCGTCCACTTCGGGACGTACTACGGCGGCATCACGATGTACCACAACAACCCCGCGGTCCCGGCCACCTTCGCGCTCTTCGCCTCGACCGCCGTGGCGCTGGTGGCGGTGGCGCTGACGAAGCCTGAGAAGCAAAAGACATTGGGCGACTAGAAAGATCGGGTAAAGAGCGAAGGGTGAAGAGTAAAGAGGGAGTGCAGGATTGACACGACACGCTAGACCGGCTTGCTTCTCCGACCCACGACCCACGACCCACGACCCACGACCCACGACCCACGACCTGCATGACCTTCCGCACCGACTGGCTCGACCGGGTGGCGCTCTACCACCCCGACCGCACGGCGCTCGTCTGGGAGCCGACCGGCACGGCGTACACCTACGCGCAGTGCGACGCGCTCGCCGAGCGGCTGGCGGCAGGGCTGGCGCACGTGTACGGCATCGCGCCGGGCGACCGGGTGGCGATCCTCGCTGAGAACACCGTCGAGCACGTGCTGCTGCTCTTTGCGGCGCAGCGCGCAGGGTTCGTGCTCGTCCCGCTCAATTTCCGCCTCGCCGCGCCCGAACTCGACTACATCGCCAGCGACGCCGACCCGGCGCTGCTCGTCTACAGCGACGCCTATGCCGAGACGGTCGCGCAGCTTTCCACTGAGGCCAAACGACTCCCGCTCGAAGGGGACGGCGAAAGCTTCGCCGCGCTCCTTGCCGAAGGGGCCACGGACGCACCGGCCCCGCGCGTGCGCCGCGACACCGACGACCCGCTGATGCTGCTCTACACGAGCGGCACGACGGGCCGTCCTAAGGGCGCGATCATCTCGCACGGCATGGTCGCCTGGAACGCGGCCAACACGGCGCTCCGCCTCGACCTCACCACCGCCGATATCTCGTTCAACGCGGCTCCGTTCTACCACACCGGTGGCTGGAACGTGCTCCTGACGCCCTTTCTACAGCGCGGCGCAACCACATATTTGCTCGACCGCTTCGACCCGGACCGCCTGCTGCGCCTCTGCGACGACGTGGGCGTCACGATCCTCTGGGGCGTCCCGACGATGCTCCAGATGATGGCGCAGTCGCCAGAGTTCGATACGACCACGCTCGACACGGTGCGCTACGCCATCGTGGGCGGCGAGCCGATGCCCGCGCCGCTCATCCGGACGTGGCAGGCGAAGGGCGTGCCCATCCGCCAGGGCTTCGGCATGACCGAGGTGGGCGTGAACTGCTTCTCGCTGCCCGAGCGCGACGCGCTGCGCAAGATCGGCTCC
>JBCCRG010000322.1:0-4876 GCA_039208155.1 Bacteroidota bacterium
ACGCAGAGCCGCCGCAGGACCTCCTGGAGCACGACCTGGTCGGCTTGCAGTTCGTCGGCCGTCGGCTGAGCCGTAGGGTCGCTCGTCCGCCGACGCACCGCTTCGAGGAGGGCGCGGTGCTTGCGCCCGAAGTACATCGCCCACGAGTCGAGCGCGTAGCAGCCGTAGCCCTGCGCCTGGCCTTCGGGCCCCAGCGCCCAGTCGATGAACGCCGGGAGTTCGTCCGGGTGCTCGATCTCGAGCGCGTCGAAGGTGGTGCCGTCGGAGCCGGGCAGCAGGCGGGCTTTGCGCTCGGTGTCGAAGAGACAGAGGCGGCCGAGGCCGGCGTCGGCGAGGCTCGCGGCGAAGACGGATTTCCCGGCTCCCGCAGCTCCGCGCACGGCCATCACGAGGCGGCGGCGCTGCGGGCGACGGCTGAGCGGATTGATGGAGAGCGACATGACAGGGCGCAACTGGTGAAAGAGATCGTGCTCGCAATCTCGCGCCCCTCTATGTCAGCAGCGTGTCATAGACGTGCCGCTTTCGCCTGGCTGAACTCCAACTAGAGCGTGAAACCTATCTGGTCGGCACGCTGCGTCTCGACCCAGGTAGCACCAAACGAAGGCTGAAAGACGACCACTACCGCTGTACCGAGCCGCGCGCCAATCGCGATCCCTAGAGCCCCGCCGTACGCCGTATTCGTCTGCAGAGGCTGATTTCCATTCGCGGAGGTTTCTCGTGCGAGCAAGAGCGCTACGTTTCCGGTGAGCAGCGGCGCTACTCCAATAGGAGCCTCGGAGGGTATCAGATTGCGGGCAGCTAAGACTCCAACAGCCACGCTAAGCGCATCAATCTGATCGCGGCTCGATGAGAAGGTCGCGTCCGGCACAAAGCCGACGCGCAGCGACAGCGCTCCTGCTGTAGGGTCTGCAGCGGTGGGTCTCCGTGAGTAGAACGTCGGTCCAAACGCCATGCTTGTACCGGGCTCGTTTCTGCCCTCAGCGTCGAGGATGGAGGCGAAGCCACCACCCAGGCCGAACTGCTCGCTAATCATGTACGTCGCGTCGAGCCCGAACAGCGAGGCATTGGGGATGAAGCTGAGCGTGCTCGCTACTGCGAAGCTCCCCGTGCCAACGGGCTCGAAGACTAGCTGCGCGCAGACCTGGGGCGGTGAACCAACGAGGGCCAGTACGACGCCTGCGACGACACAGCGGACAGCGGAGCAGGGAGAAGGCATTAGCGCAGGGAAGCTTTTTGACGCGAACGAAGGAAAGGTGGGGCACCAGCGAGACGAAGCCATCGACCCGTGCGGCTAAAACCCGATCGCGAAGCCCCCTTGCACGCCGACGCTGCGGCCTTCGTCGGACGTGGTAATCTCGTAGAACGGTTCGAGGACAAACGTGAACGCGTTCATCGTGCCGAAGGCGAACGAGCAGCCGAGCACGGCAGACTGCGACACACTGGACTCTGTGTCGTCAACGTCTCCATTTGACGTGAACCGGATGACGTCGCTGGTTGTCCTTGCCATACCCACCGATGCAAACGGCGCGATTCCCACCGAGCGAGTTTGCCAGACGGCTCGCGTGATGTCGATGCCGAGCGCCATCGTCGTGGCCGTCAGGTCGTCGTAGCTGAACCAAGTCCGCCCCAGCGTCACCGCAGCCGATGCGGTGACGGGGTGTCCGTGCCCCTGCCGGGCTACATAGAGCACTGGGCCGCCGGAAACCGTCACCGCCGTCGGATCGATGACGTCATCAAAGATGGACGGGAGCGCGGCGTAGCTCACGGAAAGCAGAACGCCTACTGTTCGTACGGGCAGGACCTGCACGGAGACGCCGCGCAGGTCTATGTCGCCTTCGCTGGCGAAGAGTCCGCTCCCGCTGATGACGCGGGGCGTCTCCTGAAAGAAGGTCACCTGGGCTGACACACTGGGCACGGCGCAGAGCGCCCACAGACCGATCCAGCGAAGAGTATGCAGCATTACACGCACATGCAGGGTTGGACAACGGCGCGCAAAGTACCGTCTTCCTGCAGCCCTACGCGTGAAGCCTCAGCCAGCCTTTCGTACGCGCTCCGCGAAGCGTCCGATGCGCGCGACAGCCTCCTGCACGTTCTCCAGCGAGTTGGCATAGGAACAGCGGAGATAGCCGGCCCCGCTCGGTCCGAAGGCATCGCCGGGGACACAGGCGACGCGCTCCTCGTGCAAGAGCCGCTGTGCGAAGTCCTCCGACGAAAGCCCCGTGGACGTGATGTCGGGGAAGCAGTAGAACGCGCCCTCCGGCTCGAACGTCGGCAGCCCGGCGGCGTTGAGGCCGTCCACGATGGCGCGGCGGCGGGCGTCGTAGGCTTGCCGCATCGTCTCGACCTGTGGCTGGCACTCGCGGATGGCTGCCACGGCCCCGATCTGGCCCATCGTGGGGGCGCTCATCACAGCGTACTGGTGGGCCTTGTACATCTGCACGAGCAGCCCGGGAGGCGCGCACGCGTAGCCGATGCGCCAGCCGGTCATGGCGTAGTTCTTCGAGAAGCCGCCCAGGAGAATGGTTCGCTCCCGCAGCGCCTCGATGGAGGGCAGGCAGGTGTGCCCGGCCTCGTGCGCGGAGCCGTAGACGAGCCGGTCGTAGATCTCGTCCGAGAGCACGAAGAGGTCATTGCGCACGACGAGGTCGGCGATCTCTTCGAGCGTGTCGCGGCGGAGGACCGCGCCCGTCGGGTTGTTCGGGTAGCCGAGGAAAAGCAGCTTCGTTTTCGGCGTGATGTAGCGCTCCAGCGTCTCGGCCGTCACCTGGAACTCATCCTCGACGCGCGTGGGGACGTAGACTACCTTCGCACCGGCGAACTTGGCCGTGGGACCGTAGGACACGAAGCACGGCTCGGGGATGAGCACCTCGTCGCCGGGGTCGAGGACGGCGAGCATCGCGAGCAGCATGGCCTCGGAGCAGCCGACGGTGACGAGCACCTCGCTCTTGGGGTCGTACTGCACGCCGTAGAGCCGCGCGAGGTCGTCCGTGATCGCCTCACGGAGCTCCATCAGCCCAGAGTTGGCGGTGTAGCCAGTCTTGCCCGCGTCGAGCGACGCCTTGGCTGCGTCGATGACCGGCTGGGGCGAGACGAAGTCGGGCTCGCCGATGCCAAGCGAGATGATGTTCTCCATCGTGGCGGCGATCTCGAAGAAGCGCCGGATGCCCGACGGCGGGACACTGCGGAGGCGCTCGGACATGCGCCCGGCGAGGCGCTCGGCGGAGGTCGGCTGGACGGCTTGCATGCGGGGAAGGCAAAAGGGTGAAGGATGAATGCAGAAAAGGTACGACGCAACGCTGCAGCGCCACCGAACTCTCACACCCCCTACACCCAACACCCTCCTCCCCCTCCCTATCTTTCGCGGCTATCCCTTTCTCCCCCAAGTTCCCTTTCTGATGGCCGACACCTATCACAACTACATCGGCGGCGCGTGGGTACCCGCTGAAGACAACGCCACCTTCGAGAGCCGCAACCCCGCGAAGCGCTCCGACCTCATCGGGCGCTTTCCTCGTTCTTCGGAGCGCGACGTCGCCAAGGCCGTCGAGGTCGCCAATGCCGCGTTCGACGCATGGCGTCTGATGCCCCCGCCGAAGCGTGGCGACATCCTCCGCAACCTCGGCGACATCCTCACCGAGCGGAAGGACGACCTCGCCCGCGCCATGACGCGCGAGATGGGCAAGCCGCACTTCGAGACGAAGGGCGACGTGCAGGAAGCCATCGACACGGCCTACTACGCCGCCACCGAGGGTCGCCGCCTCTTCGGGCACACCGTCCCGAGCGAGATGGACAACAAGTTCAACATGTCCGTCCGCCGCCCCATCGGCGTCGTGGGCGTGATCACGGCATGGAACTTCCCCGTGGCCGTCCCGACGTGGAAGATGTTTCCGGCGCTGCTCGCGGGCAACTGCGTGATCTTCAAGCCGAGCGAGGACGCCCCGCACTCGGGCATGCTGCTCGTCGAGGCGATGATCGACGCGGGCTTCCCCGAGGGCGTCGTGCAGCTCGTCCAGGGCGACGGCACCGCCGGGCGCGCGCTCGTGGAGCACCCCGACGTGCCCGTCATCACGTTCACGGGCTCGACCGCGACCGGCCGCAAGATCGGCGAGGTGTGCGGGCGCATGCACAAGCGCTTCTCGTTCGAGATGGGCGGCAAGAACCCTGCCGTCGTGATGGAGGACGCCGACCTCGACCTCGCGCTCGAAGGCATCCTCTGGGGCGCGTTCGGCACGACGGGCCAGCGCTGCACCGCCACGAGCCGCCTGATCGTCCACCGCGACGTGCAGGACAAGCTGGTCGGCATGCTGAAGGACCGCGCCGAGGCGCTCGTGCTCGGCTACGGCAACGACGACGACACGGAGATGGGCCCGCTCATCAACCAGGACGCGCTCGACAAGGTGACGCGCTACATGGACATCGCCAAGGACGGCGGCGCGACGCTCGTGACGGGCGGTGCCGCTGCCACGGGCGAAGGCCTAGACGATGGCTACTTCTTCCAGCCGACCATCTTCACCAACGTCGATCCCGACTCGCGGCTCGCACAGGAAGAGGTCTTCGGCCCCGTCCTCGCCGTCATCACCATCGACTCGTTCGACGAGGCCATCGCGGCGGCGAACAACACGCCCTACGGCCTCTCGTCGGCGGTCTACACAAAGGACGTCGCCCGCGCCTTCCGCGCCCTCCGCGACATCGACGCCGGGATTACCTACATCAACGGCCCGACCATCGGCGCCGAGGCGCACATGCCGTTCGGCGGCGTGAAGGCCACCGGCAACGGCCACCGCGAAGGCGGCTGGGAGGTCTTCGAGTTCTACACAGAGACGAAGACCTGCTACATCGACTTCTCGGGCACCCTCCAGCGCGCCCAGATCGATAACTA
>JBCCRG010000323.1:0-4872 GCA_039208155.1 Bacteroidota bacterium
GCACCACGCCTACCTCCTCGCCGAAGAAGCGGCCACCGCAGGCCTCGTCGAGGCGCGACGCCACCTCGACAGCCAGGGCGCTAGCTCCACCAGCCTCACCGGGGCGCACAGCGGCGGCACCTACCGCGCCGACGTGGTGGTGCAGGGAGGCGGCACCGTCTCCGTCCGCTCCGAGGGCACGCTCGTCCTCCCTGGCACCCAGGGGACAGCGCGGCACGTGAAGGAGGTTAGCTTCGCAGCCAGCGGCCCCGCGCCGAGCGGCATGGGCACCATGGCTCCCCCCTTCCCCGCCTTCGCCAGCGACGCCCACCTGCCTGAGTTCATGCAAGGGGCCGTGATCGCCGAGCGCACGTTCAGCCTGCACAACGGCTTCCGCGTCGAGGGCAATGGCGGCAACGCGAACATCCGCACCAACGGGTCGGCGCAGGGCAGCCAGGCCCACATCGAAGGCTTCCTGCTGCATGCGCAGCGCATCAACGACGCGGGCATCCGCAACCGCCTGAGCAACCTCTTCCATCCGGTCGAAAACCCCAACAACGACCCCCTCCTCCAGCAGGTCAGCCGGGTTACCATTCCGAACTTCAACGTCCAGAACCTCAGCAGCCAGGCGACGCAGGTGTTCAACTCGAACCTGCACCTGAACGGGGCCTACACCCTCGGCACGGCCGAGGCCCCAGCGATCTGGTACGTCAACGGCGACCTCAGCACGCACGGCCCGACGACGTTCTCCGGCTACGGCATCATCCTCGTGCGGCGCAACGTCAACTTCAACCACCCGGTCACCAACCTGGACGACGGGGCGGCGAACGCGCACCTGGCCCTGTACGGCGCCCAGGACGTGTCGATCAACAGCAACGTGACGCTGCACGCGCAGGTCATGGCCCGCAGCAACGTCAACTTCGGCGGAAGCAGCACCGTGTATGGGCAGATCGTCACGCGCGGGACGCTGAACATCAACGGGTCGAACCCGCGCGTGGTGTACCAGCCAGCGGCGGCGGCAATCGCGGAGCCGTTCTGGGCGTCGGTGATGACGCCGATGCCGACCCCCACGCCGTCTGCCGACGCTATCGTCTTCGCGCCGACGCGGATGCGGGAGTGGAACCGTCCGCTCGAACGCCCGACGCCCAACGGCGGGAGCGCTCCGCCTGCGGATTGCGGCATCTTGGAGGACGCGTGCCAGCCCGCATGACGACGGCCTTGGGGCACGTCTCGGCTGGGGCACCTGCTGCTCAAGACAAAGCAGGTTGCACCGCCCCCAGCGCGATGCACCAGAGTTCCTGTGCGGATCAGCGTAGCTTAGTGCGATACCTCCTTGGCCGCCCGTGCTCCGGCTCCTCGCGCTCCTGTTTCTACTCTCCCCCCCGGCCGCTGCGCAGCTGGCCGACCTCCGGCCTGAGGGCCGCGTCGAGCTCTACACGGCCACCCGCGCTGGTGGCGACGCGGACTACCTCGCGCTGCGGGCCCGCGCCCGCCTCGGCCTGACGGCGAGCTACGACGGCGGCGAGCTCTACGCCGAGAGCCAGTGGACCTACAACGGGCTTCGCGACGCCGACCCGCTCAGCGAGGCCGTCGCCGTGGACCTCCGCTTCGCCTGGATCGACGTCTTCTTCGACGCGCTCGACCTGCGGATCGGGCGGCAGCCGCTCGTCTGGGGCCAGGCCGACGGTGCATTCGTGACGGACGTGCTGATGCCGCTCGACCTCTCGGAATTTCTCGCGCAGGACCCGGAGGACCTCCGCCTCGGTGTGGTCGCCGCCCGCGCGACGGCGTTCCTGGGCGACTTCGAACTCGACGGCGTCTGGATGCCGCGCACACCCGTGAGCGTGCTGCCCGATGCGGACTCGCCGTGGAACGTGCTGCCGGACGCCGTGCTCGGGATCCCCGTCGTGTTCGGCGAGGCCGTCCGCGACGCGCCGACGCTCGCGGGCAGCGAGGGGGCCGTGCGGGTGACGTGGCAGGGCCTCCCGCTCACCGACGTGGCGCTGCTCGGCGTCTACGCCGCCAACCGCCTCCCGACGTTCCGCAAGGCGCTGACGCTCGGCCTCCGCAACGACCCGGACGACGCGCCCCTCGGGCTCGCCTTCACGGCCACGCCCGTCTACGAGCGCCGCGCGCTCCTCGGAGCCACGTTCGAGACGACGCTCGCCGACCCCGTCGTGCTGCGCGGCGAGGTCGCGTTCGAGTTCGACGCGCTCATCGACGAGGCGCTGCCCGCCGACTCGGCTGCGCTCGTGCAGGGCATCCAGGACGAGACGCTCCAGGCGTCCATTGACCGCGGCTTCCTCACGACGCGCTCCGGCTTCCAGGCGGCGCTCGCCGCCGAGCGCGGCTTCGGCAACCAGACGCTCCGCCTGCAGGGCCTCGTTCGCCACGTCTTCGACCACGATGAAACGCTGGTGGTGGACCCGTGGGAGGGGGCAGCCACCGCGATCTGGGTCGGCCGCTTCCGCCGCGATCTGCTCACGCTGCGCCTCTTCGCCACCGTCGAGACGACCGGCAGCTACTGGCTCAACCCGCAGTTCGACTATGCCCTCCGCGACGCGCTCACCGTCCGCCTCGGCGGCCAGGTCTTCGGCGGCCCCCAGCCCGACGACACGACCGTGCTCGCGGGCCTCCGCCGCGCCCAGCGCCTCTCCTTCGCCACCTACGATGCGAACGACCTCGTGTTCGTGCAGGTGATTTACGGATTTTAGGTGTCGGCTGTCGGCTGTCGGCTGTCGGCTGTCGGCGAAGAAGCAACCCGACCTGCGCGGCCTCGGCTACCTCCTCTTTACTCTTCACGCTTCACTCTTGACCCACCTCTACCGCCACCGCGTCCGCTACCGGGAGTGCGACCCGATGGGCGTCGTCTACCACGCGCACTACCTCGACTACTTTGAGGCGGCGCGCACGGAGGCGCTGCGGGCGTGGGGCGTCCCCTACCGGCGGCTCGAAGAGACGGGCGTCATCATGCCCGTGGTGGATGTGCGGCTGCAGTACCACCGCCCTGGGCGCTACGACGACCTGCTCGTCATCGAGACGACCTTCCCCGAGCCGCCCGGCGTGCGCGTGCCCATCGACTACGTCGTGCGCCGCGAGGGAGAGGACGGGGAGGTCGAGCCGAAACCCCTCGTGAGCGGACGCGTCACGCTCTGCTTCGTCGACCCGAAGCGGCACCGCCCCATCTCGGCCCCGCCGCTGATCCGCGAGGCGTTCGAGCGCGTGACCAGTGACCAGTAGCTTCTCGTCAGCCGTTCAGAGAGCAAGGCAAATCGGAACTTTTTTCGAGCGCGATTTACCCTATCCAAAATCCAAAATCCCCTATGCTCTTCGACGCCTCGACCGACCTCGACAGCCTGATCGCCCGTGCCCTCGCGGAGGACGTAGCCACGGGCGACGTGACGACGCTCGCCACGATCCCGGCGGAGCGGGCCGCCACGGCGACGTTTCTCGTGAAGGAGGACGGCGTGCTCGCGGGGTGCCGCGTCGCCGCGCGCGTGTTCGAGACGGTTGATGCGAGCCTCGCCGTGACGTGGACGGCGGCAGACGGAGACCCCGTGGCTGCGGGGACGCGCGCGGGGACCGTGACCGGCGCGGCGCGGTCCGTCCTGACGGCGGAGCGGCTCGCGCTCAACCTGATGCAGCGCATGAGCGGCATCGCGACGGCGACGAGGCGGATGGTAGACGCAGCGCGGACGACCAACCCGGCCGTCGAGATCCTCGACACACGCAAGACGGTGCCGGGGCTGCGGCTGCTCGACAAAGAGGCTGTGCGGCTCGGCGGCGGCACCAATCACCGCGTCGGGCTCTACGACATGGTGCTCATCAAAGACAACCACATCGAGGCGGCGGGCGGCCTGGAGGCGGCACTCCGCGCGGCGCACGCCTACCTCGATGCGCACGACCTGGCGCTGGAGATCGAAGTCGAGGTGCGCACGCTCGACGAGGTAGACCGGCTCGTCGCGCTCATCGACGGCGGTCTGCGGGTGGACCGCGCGCTGCTCGACAACATGGTCGTGCGACACGCCAAGGGCTCCTCCGATACTGCCCTGTTCGACACGACGATGCTCGCCGAGGCCGTGCGGCGCATCGCGGGGCGCACAGCGACGGAGGCTTCAGGCAACGTCACGCTCGCTTCGGTAGCACAGATCGCGGCTACCAGCGTGACACACATCTCCAGCGGTGCGCTCACGCACTCCGTCCGCGCCCTGGACATCTCGCTGAAAGTGGGGCTCGCCTGACCAACTAAGGTCGGCCACTCTCCACCCGTAACTCCCTAGCGGGCAAACGTGCGTCGGGTATAGTTTTTGGCGCAGGGCAGGCGTTACTCCGCGTCCGCGATGTTTTCGCCCCCGCCGGTTTCATTTTGGACCTTGTTAAGGCGTAACGTGCCAACGTCGGGATCCTACCCGCACCATATCGCCTGTAGCTGAACGCCCCGAAACCTCTGCCTCGCTTGCCTTCCCGCGCCTAGCCTGGCACCCCAGCGCCCCGCATGCACCCGCTCCTCGCCCGACAGATTCGCGACCACTTTGGCGGCACCGTCCCGCCTGAGTTGGCAGCGTTCGTAGACGCTGTCGGGGCGACCTATGCGCAGCATGACGAGGACCGGACAGCACTCCAGCGCTCGATGGACCTGTCGTCCGACGAACTGCTCGCAACCAACGCAGTACTGCGCGCCCGCGCAGAGGCGCACGACCGCGCGCTCCACACGCTGCGCAGCGCCGTCGAGTCCCTCGGGCTGCACGCCGGCGGCGATGGGGCGTCGCGGGAGGCCGCTGACCCCGTCGCATCACCGCGGCCGCGCCTCGACGACCTCGTCGCCATCGCGGACCTCCTCGCGGAGCAGGTGGAGCGGCGCATCACGATCGAGCGGCTGCTGCGCTCGCGCGA
>JBCCRG010000324.1:0-4852 GCA_039208155.1 Bacteroidota bacterium
AAACGCCGCACTTCCAGGCGCGCGGCCTTGACGTGTCCGGCTTCTACCTGGGGACGCTCAACGTCTCCATCGCGCCGCGTCGGTACCGCGTCCTTGCACCGCGCATGACGTTCCGCGCCGTGCGCTGGCACCCGACCGAGCCGCCGGAGGACTTCTCGTTCATGGACGCGCGCATCGGGGCGGAAGCGAGGCCGCTCGTGGACGCGCTGATCTACTATCCGCACCCCGACACCAAGCCTGCGCACGCGCAGCCGCCGGACGTACTCGAGGTCCTCGCGCCGCGTGTTGATGGGCTTGGGTATGGCAACACAGTGCGGGTGGCGGTCAACCCGAGGCAGTTGCACATCGAGTCATACCAAATCCGGGAGCAGACGTGCGACTGATCCAGAGCACCGAGGCCGGATTTGGGCTGTCGGCTGTCAGCTATCGGCTTTCAGTTTCCCAGGTCGCAACCCATCAAACGGACTTGGTATAAGGAGCGGCTTCCGTGTAACTCAGGCCCCACCGCTCCGTACAGTTCGATAGTTGCCTAAATATCGAATGAAGCACCTGTTCTACGCGCTCAACGACCCCACGCGGCGGGCCATCCTCGACCTGCTGCGCGACGGCTCACGCACGGCGGGCGAGATCGCCGACGCCTTCGCGGCCACCAAGCCGACGATCTCGCACCACCTCCGCGTCCTGGCCCAGGCCGACCTCGTGACGGCTGAGAAAGACGGGCGCTACCTCATCTACAGCCTCCAGACGACCGTCCTCGAAGAGGCCATTCAGTGGCTCCTCGCGCTCCGCCGTTCCGAAGAAGCCGCGTCCCGCTCCACCTCCTGACCCCATCCTGCCATGCTGTTCTCCCCTGCGACCCGCGTGCCCGAGCGGCTCACCTGGCTGGTACTCGCTGTACCCTTTGCCGTCGCGGCGCTGGCGTGGCCGTTCTTCCCCGAAACCGTGCCTGTCCACTGGGGCATCAGCGGCGAGCCCGACGACTTCGTGACCAAAGGCCCAGGACTCTTCTGGACGCTGATGCTGCTGCCGCTCGCGAACGTCTTCCTCTACGCGATGCTTCGGCTCATCCCGAGCATCGACCCGAAGCGGCGGCTGACGAGCGACAGCAAGCCGATGCCGCACCTGCGCTTCCTCTTCGCGCTCGTGTTCACCCTACTCCACATCGCCGTGGTCGTGTCGATGATGGGCGGGGGGAGCCTGAGCCGCCTGCTGCCGGTCAGCGTCGTGCTCATCTTCCTGGGCGTAGGCAACTACCTCGGCGCGGTGCCGCACAACTACTTCATCGGGCTGCGGACGCCGTGGACGCTGGAGAGCGCCGAGGTATGGCGGCGCACGCACCGGATGGCGGGGCGGCTGTGGGTGAGCCTCTCGCTCGTCGCCCTCGTGCTCGCGTTGGTGCTGCCTGTGGGGGCGTTCTTCTACGTCCTCTTCAGCGTCGGGGCCGTGCTCGTCCTCGTTCCGCTCGTCTACTCGTTCCTGCTCTTTCGGCGGCTTCACCCGACGGGCTAGGCTGCGGCTTGACTTTGCGGAGGTATGGGAGCTATTGTCGGCACTCGCCGTGCATTCGACTCACCCCCTCCCGCATGTCTCGCATCTTCCTCGTTCTTGGCCTCTTTTTCCTCATTACACTCCCTGTCACCGCTCAGCAAAACCGCGTCGGCCTCGGCGTGAGCGTCCAGCCTGATATCATCTTCTCTGTATCCGCTGGCGCCGCGCTGGCGCCACAGCTCTATATCCCAGTCACTCTGGGTGCGTTTCGGTTTGAGCCCGGCATAGGCTTCTCACGCCGGGCCTCCTCCCTGGATGATGAGACGTTCTCAGACTCTGCCCTCCGACTCGGTACTGGTCTCTTCTACTACCAGGCGCGAGACGACAACGACGCCCTCTACGTCGGGGCGCGGATCGGGCTGATCCGGATCTCGGAAACGAACCCTTTCGACATCGATGAGAGCCAATCGCGTACCGACTTCATCATCGCACCAACGCTCGGCGGTGAGCACTACTTCGGTAGGCTCTCGCTCGGCGTTGAGGGACAGCTAGAGTACACGCGCATCGGCAGCTTCATCGAAGACGACGAGGTGACCCGGTCACAATTTCAGACGCGCGCGCTTTTCTTCGTGCGCTACCACTTCTCGGGGTAGCAACCTGGTCACTGTGCAAGTCATCTGCTCCGCTGAGTAGGCCGACTGCATAGCCTCAGCGATACTCTGGGTTCGGATGGTCGAAGCGAGCCCCGGCCTCCCAGGCCGAGCGCTGGTTGCCATAGACGGGGATACCGCCTGCGTCCTTCAGCAGCCGGGCGAGGTGCAGGAGGTTCCACGTCATGAACGTGGTGTTGCGCTGCGTGAAGTCGTTGTCGAAGCCCACGCGGGTGCCGTCCTCGCGCTCGTCGCCGTAGCTCGGGCCGGGTCCCGCCTCGCCGATCCAGCCCGCGTCCGCCTGCGGCGGGATGGTGTAGCCGAGGTGCTGGAGCGCGTAGAGCGTGCCCATCGCGACGTGCTTGATGCCGTCCTCGTTGCCCGTGACGAGGACGCCGCCGACCTTGCCGTAGAAGGCGTACTGCCCGGCGTCGTTGAGTTGGCCCGACTGCGCGTAGAGCCGCTCGATGACCTGCGTGCAGACCGACGAGCGCTCGCCGAGCCAGATCGGGGTGCCGAGCACGAGGATGTCCGCCGCCTCGACGCGTTCGTAGAGGGCTGGCCAGTCGTCCCGCTCGGCCCCGTGCTCAGTCATGTCGGGATAGACGCCTGGCGCGAGGTGGTGGTCGACCGCCCGGAACGCGTCGACCATCACGCCTTGCTTCTCCATGATCGCGCGCGCTACGTCCATCAGCGTGTCCGTGTGTGACGGCTTCGGCGACGGCTTGAGGGTGCAGTTGACGAAGAGCGCGCGGAGGTCGTCGTAGCGGGCTGGAGGCATACCGGAGGCGGACATGACAGGGCGAGAAAGCGGGGAAGAAGAACCGTAGGACGGAGACGGCCAGAGTACCCTCGCTTCTTACGTCCCCCTCCCTACCCTCAGCGAAAAACGCGGGCTCAGATCAGCCGAGCGATGGCGAGGGCTAGGACTCCCGCCACCATCGAGGCCTTCAGCAGGGTGCTTGCCTGGCCCGCTGTCGCCGTAGGGTCGGCCGCGAGGAGCTGCCAGAATGCCGCCAGGAGCAGGCCTGCTGCCGGGAGCGCAAACGCCAGGAAGGGACGCCCGAGGACGGGGACAAAGGCAGGCACCGGCAGCACAGCCAACGTCGCCGCGATCACGCCGAGGCACAGCCACGCCGCCGCGCGCGGGCTCCAGACGAGCGGCAGCGTCCGCGCGCCGTCGCTCTCGTCTCCAGCGAGGTCTTCGAGGTCCTTCGCGCCCTCGCGGGCCCACGTCGTCAGGAAGGCGAACGCAGCGCCGACGTAGACCGCGTCCGACAGGCCCACCGCCAGACCGCCGTAAACGAGCGCCAGCCCGAGCACGAGCGCCACGGCCAGGTTGCCCACGAGCGGCCAGCGCTTGAGGCGCAGGCTGTAGAGCCATAGCAGCCCCCCTGTCGTCACGGCTAGCAGGACGTGCGTCCCTGAGACGAGCGCAGCGAGGCCCACGCTGAGCACCGCGAGCACCGCACTCGCCAGCGTCGCCGCCTTTGGAGAGATCGTTCCAGAGGGGAGCGGCCGGCCTGGCCGGTTGACCCGGTCGATGGCGAGGTCGTAGACGTCGTTGATCGCGTTGGCCGCGCCGCCGAGGCACGCCGCCGAGGCCATCGCGAAGAGCAAGGCACGGCCCTGGTCGCCCACGAAGGCATCGCTGCCCGCTGCGAGCACGCCGCCGAGCGCGACGCCCGCCAGAAACAGCACGAAGTTGAGCGGGCGCACGAGCTGGACGAGGCCGAGCAGCCAGGCGCGGCGCGATGAAACCATGGAAGCGACGGCGAATCGGGGTGACCGCGAAGCCGCATTGCTCCGCGCGAGGAAGCCCCAAACTACCGAAGCCCCGGCGGGCGGCCGAGGCTTCGGAGAAACTGCAGGAACCGCGTCGGCTACGCGTGCCCGTTGCGACCGACGTAGTGGCCAGGGGTGCCGTTCGTCTGGATGATGCCGTGCTTGAGGCCCACGCGCCGGAAGGCGTCGAGGATCATGTCGAGGTCCTCGGTGGTGTGGGTCGCCATGTAGCTCGTGCGCATGAGCGACTTGCCGCGCGGCACGGCGGGCGGCACCACCGGGTTGACGAAGACGCCGGCTTCGAGCAAGTCCTTCCAGAAGGCCAGGCTCGGGTACATGTCCCCGATGACGACCGGGATGATGGGCGTCTCGCTCGTCCACACGTCGAAGCCCAGGTGGCGGAAGCCGTCGCGCATGTAGTTCGAGATCTCCTCCAGGCGGTCGAGGCGCTCGGGCTCGGCCTGCAGGATCTCCAGGCACTTCAGGACGGTCGCCACGTTGGCGGGCGGCATCGAGGCGCTGTAGACGTGCGCACTCGCCTTGTGGCGGATGAACTCGATCACCTCGCGGTCGCCGACCACGAAGCCGCCGAGCGAGGCAAAGCTCTTCGAGAACGTCCCCGTCACGAGGTCGACCTCGTCGAGGAGACCGAACGTGGAGGCGGAGCCGCGGCCGGTGTCGCCGATCACGCCGACGGCGTGCGCGTCGTCCAGCATGAGGGCGGCACCGAACTCCTTCGCGAGTTCCACAAGCTGCGGCACCTTGGCGATGGTGCCGCTCATCGAGAAGACGCCGTCGGTGACGATGAACGTGCCCGCGTCGGGCTGCCGGTCGCGAACCCGCTCCAACTGGTGGCGCAGGTGCTCCATGTCGTCGTGGCGGTAGCGCACCGTCTCCGCGAGGCTGACCTGCGTGCCCGCGACGATGCA
>JBCCRG010000325.1:0-4825 GCA_039208155.1 Bacteroidota bacterium
GCGCCACGAAGGACGGCCGCGCGAAGAAGGAGGAAGGCTGGCGCGAGACGCTCCGCTTCTACGTCATCGCCATCGCGGTCATCCTCTTCATCCGGACGTTCTTCTTCACGCCCTTCCGCATCCCGACGCCGTCGATGGAGGACACGCTGCTCGTCGGCGATTTCTTGATCGTCTCGAAGATCGGCTATGGGGCGCGGACGCCGAATACGATCGGCATACCCTTCACGAACGTCTACCTCCCGGGCATCGAGTTTCCGCAGGCACGGCTGCCGGGCTTGGGCGGCGTTGAACGCGGCGATGTGGTGGTGTTCAACTACCCCCCGAGTTCGTCCGACGACCCACGCTTCGGGACGCCCGCCGGGACGCCCATCGAACGCCGCCCGCCCTACGTGAAGCGGGTCGTGGGCCTGCCGGGCGACACCGTGGCCGTCCTCGATAAGCTGCTCTACGTGAACGGGCAGGCCCAGCCGCTCACGGACGGCCAGCAGCACAACTGGCAGGTCAATCTCGTCACGGGGGCCCGCGTCGGTGCGGCCACGCTGAACGATCTCGACCTCGAACCGCTTGACGCGATGACGATGCAGCAGCTCTACGGCGTGGCGCGGACGGACTCGACGTTTGGGGTGAACGGTGCTGCTGACGAAGTCGCCGAGCTCGAAGCGCTGCCCGCCGTGGCGTCGGTCACGCCGCTCGTCATCCCCGACGACCGCCGCGAGCAGATCTACCCGCGCGGCACGGTCGGCAACCGCGACAACTTCGGTCCGGTCGGTATCCCGAAAGCAGGGGCGACCGTGCCGCTCAACCGCGAGACGTGGGCGCTCTACCGCCCCGTCATCACGCGCTACGAGAACCACCGCGCCCGGCTCCTCGCCGACGGCACGGTCGAGATCGACGGCGAGGTGCAGCCGACCTACACGTTCGCGCAGGACTACTACCTCGGCATCGGCGACAACCGTGACAACTCGGAGGACAGCCGCTTCTGGGGCTTCGTGCCGCACGACCACGTGATCGGCGAGGTGAAGCTGGTGCTGCTCTCGCTGAACACGGAGCGCTTCTACATTCCGCGCCTGACACGGTTCTTCCGCCCGATCCGGTGAGCGCCCCGGCCGAGCTCTCCTCGACCGCGCCGCGCCCGGCCTCGCCCCGCAAACGGTGGGGGACGGGCCGTATCGTGCTCATCGCCATTCTCCTATCGGTGGCGCTGCGGATCCTGGCGATGGAGCCCTACCGCATTCCCTCGCCGTCGATGGCGGGGACCCTGCTACCGGGCGACCACGTGCTCGTCTCGAAGCTGCACTACGGCGCGCGCCTACCGGTCACCCTCGGTGTACCGTTCACGGAGTGGTACTGGGACGGCCTCGAACTGCCCGGCTGGCGGCTGCCCGGCTTCACGCGGGTCCAGCGGGGCGATGTCGTGGTATTCAATCAGCCACGTCAGGCGGGCCCCATCGACCGCCGGACGCCGTTCGTAAAGCGCGTCATCGGGCTTCCGGGCGACACGGTGCAGATCGTGGACAAGGCGGTGTCGGTCAACGGTACCCCGTTCGCGTTCGATGACGCCGCCGCTACGCAGGTGCAGTACGACTGGCTCGTGACGCTCACCGACGACCGCGCGCGCGCCTGGGGCCCGCCGGGGCTCACGGGTCCGCCTGAGGCGCTGGGGCGCGGGCGCTTCCGAATCGCCTCCACGGCTGCGCGTGTCGAGGCGCTACGTGGCCGTGAGGAGGTCGCCGACATCCAGCCACTCCGTCAGCCGCAGGGCGCGCGTGGTGGCCTCTTCCCGTTCGGCAGCGGTGCGACGCTCGATACCTACGGCCCGCTCGGCGTTCCAAAGGAAGGCGCGCGCGTTCGCCTCACCGACGACACGTGGCCCATCGTCCGGCTCATCGTCGAGCGCTACGAGGACCACGACGCGCGCCGCCGACCGGACGGTACCTACGAGATCGACGGCCTGCCGCAGACGCACTACACGTTCGCGCAGGACTACTACTTCGTGCTCGGCGACAACCGCGACCAGTCGAGCGACAGCCGCGTGTGGGGCTTCGTCCCGCACGACCACCTCATCGGCAAGGCCGTCCTCGTCTACTACTCCGCTAGCGATGACGGCCCACGCTGGGATCGACTGTTCAACCCTGTGCCGTAGCACTCAGGCGAGTTCACTGCGGCGATAGTACGCGTCCACCGCCGGTTGTCCGGTGTAGTTGGGGCCGGCCTTGGGGTCGGCGCCGAGGAAGTCCAGGCCCCAATCGATTACCGCCGGACCATCGCGGCGCACTAGGCGGCGCTGCGGATAGTAGGCGAAGCCATGGCGTTTGAGCGCCGTCCGCAGCCAGGCGCGCGCAGGCTCACCTTCGATTTCGATATGAATGCTGTCGAGGTCGAGGTGTGCGAGGAGCGTCCCTTCTGGGGTGAGCCAGCGAGACACGCGAGCGAGGAGGTCGAGCTTGTCCCCGATGTAGTGGAAGCCGTGGACGCAGGTGATGAGGTCGTAGGAACGCGGTGCCTCCCAGGCGTGCAGCGACGCGACGAAAAACTGTGGAGGGCTCGGCCCAGACGTTGGCGCAAACATGTCAACGAGGTCAACGCCGTGCAGGACCACATCGGCGCGCTGGCCCGCCTCTTCCAGCACGCGTGCCGCCTCGATTAGCGCACGCCCCTGGCCGCAGCACAGGTCCAACCAGGCCGCGCTCTGTCTTCGCTCCAGGGTCGCACGAACGAGGTCCAGAGGCGCTCGACCGAGCTCGCGGCCGTAGCCGTTGCCGCCTTCCAGGCGTCGCGCGCGGTTCATGGTGCAGTTCGCCACTACGTCAGTCCACTCCAGCGCGCCCAACTCCATCAGGGGCGGGAACGGGTCTGGCTCGGGTTGGCTCATGGGGTCGAAGGTGTCTACGCCTGCGATGAGGACAGCACCCCAAGCTCTTTCCCGACGCGCTGGAAGGCGTCCATGCAGCGGTCGAGTTGCGCGGGTGTGTGGGCGGCGGAGATCTGGACTCGGATGCGGGCCTCGCCCTTTGGCACGACGGGGTAGGAGAAGCCGATCACGTAGATACCCTCGGTGAGGAGGGCGTCTGCCATGCGCTGCGCCAGGACGGCGTCGTAGAGCATGATCGGCACGATGGGGTGCGCGCCGGGCTTGATGTCGAACCCGCGCGCGGTCATGCCGTCGCGGAACTGCGCCGTGTTGCGGACGAGTTGCTCGCGGAGATCGGCCGTCTCTTCCAGCTTGTCGAGGACGGCGAGGCTGGTGTAGGCGATGACGGGCGCGAGCGTGTTCGAGAAGAGGTAGGGCCGCGAGCGCTGCCGTAGCAGGTCTACGACCTCGGCACTCGCCACCGTGAAGCCGCCCGATGCGCCGCCGAGCGCCTTGCCGAGCGTCGAGGTGATGATGTCAACCTGGTCGAGGACGCCGTGGTGCTCCGCCGCGCCGCGCCCGGTCGGGCCGAAGAAGCCGGTCGAGTGGCACTCGTCCACATGCACGAGCGCGTCGTACTGCTTCGCGAGCGCGCAGATCGCGTCGAGCTTCGCCACGGCCCCGTCCATCGAGAAGACGCCGTCGGTGGTGATCATGCGGATCTTCGCATCCTGGCTGTCCTGCAGCGCCGCTTCCAGTTCACCCATGTCGCCGTGCGCGAAGCGGTAGCGCTTCGCTTTGCAGAGCCGCACCCCGTCGATGATCGAGGCGTGGTTGAGCGCGTCCGAGATGATCGCGCACTCCTTGTCGAGCAGCACCTCGAAGAGCCCCGCGTTGGCGTCGAAGCAGGCCGCGTAGAGGATGCAGTCCTCTTTATCGTGGTAGGCCGCGATCCGCCGCTCTAGCTCCTTGTGCACGTCCTGCGTACCGCAGATGAACCGCACCGAGGCCATCCCAAAGCCGTACCTCGCCACACCCTCCTGCGCCGCCGCGATCAGGTCGGGGTCGTTGGCGAGGCCGAGGTAGTTGTTGGCGCAGAAGTTCAGGACCTCATGGGTAGGAGCCGCACCATCGCCCTGGCTGGGGGCAAGGACGTGGATATCGGCGTCCTGCTGCGAGGTGATGACGCGCTCGGACTTGTAGAGCCCGGCGTCGCGGATCTCGTCGAGGGTCTGGCGGAAGAGCGCGTGCGCAGTCGTGGAAGGCATGGGCTGGGAAGGTGGAAGTGAAAAGTTTGAAGTTAGAAGCCGTGATGTGAGAACGAAGCCAGATGTGTTGGCAAGCTTCTACTTCTCACTTCTCATTTCACCCTTCGAACTTCGAAATGCGTGCAGGCGAGGGGAGAGGCGGGCGAGCATGTCGCGCACCATGCCGTCGAGGTCGTACTCCGGCGTCCAGCCCCAGTCGGTGCGGGCGAGGGCGTCGTCGACGGAGCGCGGCCAGGTGTCGGCGATCTGCTGGCGGAAGTCAGGGGCGTAGGTCACTTCGAAGTCGGGGACGTATACGCGGATCGCGGCGGCGAGGTCAGCTGCGGAAAAGCTGAGGGCAGTGAAATTGTAGCTCGTCCGCACCGTGATGGCGTCCGCGGGGGCATCCATGAGCGCGAGCGTGCCGCGCAGCGCGTCGGGCATGTACATCATCGGCAACACTGTGTCTGGCCCGACGAAGCAGGTGTATGGGATGCCGCGCACGGCCGCCCGAAACACGTCCACCGCGTAGTCGGTGGTGCCACCGCCGGGCGGGGCCCCGGACGAGATCAGCCCCGGGTAGCGGACGCTCCGCACGTCGACGCCGAACTTGTAGGCGTAGTACTGGCACAGGAGTTCGCCGCTCACCTTCGTGAGGCCATACATCGTCGTCGGTTCGAGCACCGTCGTCTGCGGCGTCGCGTCGCGCGGCGTCGTCGGGCCGAAC
>JBCCRG010000326.1:0-4822 GCA_039208155.1 Bacteroidota bacterium
AGGGCGGGTCGTTGACGTAGGCGCACGAGCCGAAGGCGATGGTGAATTCCGGCGGGTCGGTGCGCCACTGCCAGAGCGTCTGCGTCTGGAAGACCGTCTCGTAGGGCCGCGCGACTGGTGTGCCGTCGAGGAGCACGTCGTAGACGTAGCGCGTGCCCGGCTCTAGCCCGAAGAGCGTCACTTCGGCCGTGAGCCAGGAGTCGCGGTCGGCGCGGACGACGTCGGAGACGGCGAAGGCGTCGGTGCTGCCCTCGGGGCGGTAGCGCACCTGCACGTCGGCGGGCTCGGTCGTCTGCACCCACACGGCGACCTCGCGATGGGTGCTGTAGCCGAGCATCGGCCCAGACTTTAGCAAGGTCTCCTGGGCAAAGGCGGGCGCGACGAGCACCAGCAGGAGGAAGAGCAAGAGGAGGCGACGCATACCGGAGCGGGAGGCAAGGTGGACAAGCGAGATGCTAGCTTCCAACCTACGCGTCCTCGCCTTCCCGTGCCATTAAGCCTCTATGCGCGCTCTTATCCTCGCCGTCCTCGCCGGGCTACTCACCTGGCATGCCGCGTCGCTGTCGCTCCCTGTGGGTGCAACGCAGGACGCCCATGCAGCGGAGGATCCACACGAGCGTCCTCCCAGTCCGCAGGTTCGCGTGGACTTCGCCCAGGCGTTCGAAGACGAAGGCGTGGTGGGCACGTTTGTCCTCGCCACGCTCAGCGGCGAGCCGCTCGCGGAGGCGGCCCACAGCGGCATCGAGGCACTGCAGGTCCACAACCCTGAGCGCGCCGAGACACGCTACCTCCCCGCCTCGACGTTCAAGATCCCCAACAGCCTCTTCGCGCTCGAATCGGGCGTCGTCGCGGATACGAACGAGGTCTTTGCGTGGGACGGCACGGAGCGCTTCGTGCCCACGTGGAACCAGGACCTCACGCTCGGCCCGGCGCTGCGCGCGTCGGCGGTCCCCGTCTTCCAAGAGATCGCCCGGCGGATCGGCGAGGCCAAGATGCAGGGCTTCGTGGATCGCATCAACTATGGCAATGGCGACATCGCCGGCGGCATCGACCTGTTCTGGCTCAACGGCGATCTCCGCGTCTCGGCGATGGAGCAGATCACTCTGCTCGAAGGGCTCGCCCGCGGATCGCTCCCCTTCGCTTCCCCCACCCAGAAGGCCGTGCGCGGCATTATGACCATAGAGCAAGGCATGCTATCAGACGGGACGCCCTACGTTCTCCGCGCGAAGACCGGCTGGGCCAACGCGCCCGAGCCGAACATCGGCTGGTGGGTCGGCTACGTCGAGCACGCAACGCTGGACGGCCCGCAGCGCTGGGCCTTCGCGCTCAACATCGACATGCCCAACGGCGGGGCCGACGCCCCGAAGCGTATCCGTATCGCCCGGACGCTCCTCGAAGGCGAGGGCCTGCTCCCGTCACGCTGACCCCTCCGGTGCCCTGTCAGTTGAGTTGCCCTGTCAGTTGAATCGGGCGCGAGCGTGGACGTGGGCCTCCGGCGGCGCGAGCATGCCCTGCGCGCGGTAGCCGCACCGGAGGTCGCGCTCGACATCCACGAAGATGAGCAGGCTCTCGGTGTTGGGGTCGTACGTCTCTAGCTGCTCTGCCTCCCACCCCGAGAACCACGCCTCCGGCGCGCCAGGCACGTTGTGGACCTGCGTGGTGAACCAGATCGTCTCCGCCACGAACGGCTCGCTCTTGCCAAAGAAACTCGACTTCGCGCCGCCAATGAGCACGACGGCCCCGGCCCCGTGGCGTTTCCACCCGTCGAACGCCGCGGCGGCCAGGCTCGGCCAGTGGTCGGCGATGAATTGGAGGTGGAGGCCCTCGACGCGGCGCACGCGGCGGTCCACCTCCGGCCTCATCGCGATGGTGAGCACCCCATCCTGGCTGGCGAGCGTCGTGGTGCGGGACGTTGACATCGGAGCGTGACGAAACCGGGGCAGTGAATGGCGAGTCGGACGTGACATTCGCCTCTGATCGCGCGGCTGTGGTCACGTCTCCTCCTATGCTCGTTACGACGATGGTGTTGCCAGGATGCCCCTCTGGTTCGGAGTTTGCGCTCATCTTCGCCGAGGCTTCCCCGCCTGTCTACCCTCCTCGGTGCCCTCTACCCTTCCGACCATGTCTCCAGCGTTTCGCCACCACGCGCTGCGTGCCACGCTCGTCCTCCCGCTGCTGCTAGCGCTCGCTGGCTGCGACCCGGCCGCGTTCTTCGAGACTGAGACCCCGCCGGAAACCGCCATCGGCCCGACGCAGGGGACGGCGAGTTGGTACGGCTACAAGTATGCCGGGCTGCCGACCGCCAACGGCGAGACGTTCGACCCGGAGGGCCTGACAGCGGCGCACCGGACGCTGCCCTTCGGCACGCGCCTGCGTGTCACCCGCCTTGACACCGGCGCTAAAGTCACCGTGCGCATCAACGACCGGGGGCCCGAGCCGCGCGACCGCATCATCGACCTCGCGCTCGGTGCCGCCCGAGAGATCGACATGGTGAACGACGGCCTCGCGACGGTCCGGCTGGAGATTCTGGATTAGCATCGGCTGGGAGGCACTTAACACTGTGCACCTGGGCATCGTGCGCCCTATCTTGGCGCGTCTGTCCCCCCCACTAGTCTCACGACCCCATGCCTCGCTACGCCACCATCGACGACGTCATCGCCTCCTACCCCGACCGCTTTGACGCCGAGAAGGCCGAGGGCGTCGACGCCACGGTCTTCATGGACCTCTCCGGAGCCAACGCCAAGCAGGTGCTCCTCCGCGTGGATGGTCCCACCCTGACTATCGAGGAGGACGCAGCGGCTCCGGACGATCCGACCCTCACGCTGGCGGCCGATGCCGACGACTGGCTCGCCATCGAGAACGGGCAGACGAACCCGATGATGGCGCTCATGTCGGGCAAGCTCAAGCTGAAGGGCTCGGTCCCCTTCGCTACGAAGTTCATGACGCTCTTCGGCGGCTAAAACGACGCGACTACGTCGGTAGGGCCGTGTGCGGGCGCGAACGTCCGGGCGTTCACTATGCTGCCGTATCCTCTGCCTGTCGCCTGGGATCGAGCGGGCGAAACGTGAGGCCGAGCACGTCTTTCGCACGCGCATTGCTGACGCGCTTACCGACCACGGGGCTGCTGTCCGGCGCGAAGACGGGCGGCACGAACCCGAGCGCACGCGCGGCGGCTGTGTGGTAGTCGCGCCGCGTTGGGTGTTCGTCGGCGACGAGGTTGAACGTGCCCGCGATGCGTTCGTCGAGCACGCGCCGAATTGCTGCGACCACGTCGTCGCGGTGGACGAGATTGACGGGCTTGTCGCCACCAGTGAGCCCTGTTCTGCCCGCGAGGTAGCGCGTGGGCGAGCGGCCGGGGCCATAGAGGCCTGCCAGGCGCACCACGGTCGCGGCTGGTGAGGAGACAGCTTGCGCGGCGTCCTGGACCAGCCGCTCAGCACGGAGGCAGGCACGCCCGGACGCCCGCAGCCGGGCGTCGCTCGGGTGGCCAGCATCTGTCTCCGTCAACACAGGCGCGCCTTCGAGGTCAGGATAGACCGACGTCGAACTTGTGTAGACGACGTGGGCGACCCCAGCCCTGCGCGCGTGGCGCAGCGCCAACTCGATCCGCTGGGGGTACTGCCGCACTGCCTCGGCATCGCCCCGGCCCGGCGGCAGCGTGAGCACGAGCGCATCCGCCTCAAAGAAGTACCGGGCGTCGTCGCCGTCGAGCCCTGCTGGCGTGACGACGAGCAGGAACGGGGCCAGACCTGATTCGCGGAGGTCGAAGAGCTTGGCAGGGGTCGTCGTGGCGGCGTGGACGGTGTGGCCTGCTTCGGCGAGGACGCGCCCGAGAGGCAGCCCGATCCACCCAGCTCCCAGGATCGCGACGGTCATGCTGCGTCTTCCTCCTGACGATTCCCAGCCTCGCGCTCGGCGAGGTGGTGCGCCGCGCGCAGGATCGCGATCTCACTCTTGGCGTCGAGGATCTCCCCGCGCCGCGCCATCGCGACGGCCTCGGCGAACGGTAGCCGGAAGGGCTCCACGAACTCGTCGTCTTCGGTGTGCGCCCGCACGTCGGTGAGGTCTTCGGCGAGGAAGTAGTAGATCACCTCGTTGCTGTAGCCAATGCATGGGTACGTCTTGCCGAGCGGCGTGAGGCGTCCGGCGGCGAGCCCGGCTTCTTCCTGCAGCTCGCGCTGGGCGACCTCCGCCGGATCCTCCCCTTCGATGTCGAGCTTGCCGGCGGGGACCTCGGTGAAGGTGCGGCGTGGCGGGTAGCGGAATTGCCGCAGCAGCACGGTCGTCCCGTCGGCGAAGAGCGGCACCACCGCCGACGCGCCGGGGTGCTTCACCCACTCCCGCACCGACTCGCCGCCGTCCGGCAGCACGACGGTGTCGCGATAGGCCTTGAGCAGCACGCCCTCCACGAGGAGATCGGAGTCTTTTTTCGTTTCCGTGAGGTCCATGGCGTCGGGGAGTCGGGGAGTCGGGGAGTCGGGGAGTCGGGGAGTCGGGGAGTCGGGGAAGCAAGCTGTTCCAGCGGGGTGTGTCAAGCTAGCACCCGCTCTGCACTCCGTACTCCTCGCTCTTCACTCGGTCCCCCTGTTCGCTGGTTCCCGGTCGCCCGTCGTCAACTTTCCCCGTCCCCCCTTCCCGATCTCCCGTCCCTTCCTCTACCTTTGCTGGACCCACCGCCTCTCCCGATCCGGCCACGCCTCCATGCCTCGGACCTACGACCGCCGCGCCGTCTGGGCGTGGAGCCTCTACGACTTCGCCAACAGCGCCTTCACCACGCTCGTCGTCACGTTCGTCTACGCGACCTACTTCACGCAGGGCATCG
>JBCCRG010000327.1:0-4821 GCA_039208155.1 Bacteroidota bacterium
CCTCGCGTAGGCGGGGGAGGGGAGCCATCAACGCTTCTACATTTCGCTGTAGTGATGCACTGTCGATGTTAGAATCAATCAAACATCGCACATCATAAATCGAACATCGAACGTGTCCCAGGTCCAGGTCGGTCCCCTCACGCCACCCGCCGCTGACTCTACGGAGGCGCTCGTGGACACGCTCCAGGCGGACACGACAGCCCAGGCCGATACGTCAGCCATCGGGCAACTCAACGAGGCCATCGAGGAGACCGGGCGGGCGCTTGCTGCAGGGCGCTTCGACGTTGTCTACGAGCAACTCTCGGGCATCCTGATCTCGTTTGTCCTCGAGAACCTGGTGCCTGCTCTGCTCGTGGGCGTCCTTTTCTGGGTGATCTACAAGGCCATCACGGGTCTACTCGACCAGGCTCTCAAGCGCAGCAAGCGCCTCGACGCGGGCGTGCGCAGCCTGCTCGTGAAGTCCGCGCGGCTGTTGCTGGGCGTCTTCGGGGTGATCATGGTGCTCTCCCAGCTCGGCATTAACGTGACGGCTGCTGTGGCCGGTCTCGGGATCGCGGGCCTCGCGCTCGGCTTTGCGGCGCGCGACACGATGGAGAACCTCATCGCGGGCGTGACGGTGCTCCTCGACCAACCCTTCCGCGTCGGCGACAACATTGAGGTCGATGGCATCTTCGGGACCGTCACCGAGATCACGCTGCGCTCGACGCGGCTGCGCACGCTCAACGCGGAGATCGCCATCTTTCCCAACACGGAGATGATCACGCACAAGGTCATCAACCACACGATGCTCGACACGCTGCGCGTCTGCATCTCGTTCGGGATCGCCTACAAGGAGCGCCCGCAGGAAGCTCGCGAGGTGGTGCTGAAGACGACGGAGGGCGACGACCGGCTGCACCCGTCGTACGTGCCGCAGGTCGTGGTGCGCGAGATGAGCAGTTCCAGCGTGGACATGGAGCTGCGCGTCTTCCTCACGGACCCGCGCCAGGAGGTCCCGGTCAAGCTCGACTACAAGGAGCGCATCTTCGAGGCTCTCAAGGCCGCTGACATCGAGATCCCATTCCCGCACCTGCAGCTCTTCATCGACGAGGCGAAGGCGTTCGAGGACGCCCCGTTCCTGCAGACCGGAGCACGGGGCAGCACCGCCGAGGTCCGCGCCGAGGCGTGACGGAGGCTCTTGGCCGTTGGCTGTCAGCTATCGGCTCTCAGCGAACGTACCTCTCGGACAGCGTAGGCGCTTATGGAAGATGAGAAATCTCCAGGGTTGCCTCGACGGTCCCAAGGTCTGCCCAAACGCCCACGACTCAGGCTCAACGATGGGCTCGGCCGACTAGGCATGCGTGCCATCCTACTCCCTCTGTCCCCGTGTCTCCGTATTCCGATCCGCTTTCGGCGTTGCAGCGTGTGCATCCAAAAGCCAACAGCGAAAAGTTGACGGCCCAAGTTTGGCCCCGATGCTCCTGCCCGGCCGCAGCCTAGCTTCCGAATTTGGCGTCACTCCAGCAGATCGGGTCGGCGCGTCTGCGTCTTGGCGAGGCGCTCGGCTTCGCGCCACGCGGCGATCTTGGCGTGGTCGCCCGAGCGAAGCACGTCGGGGATGGATTGGCCGCGAAACGTCTCGGGACGCGTGTAAACCGGCGCATCGAGGAGGCCGTCCTGGAACGAGTCCGACAGCGCCGACTGCGCGTCGCCGATGACGCCGGGCACGATCCGGCAGAGCGCGTCGATGAGCACGAGGGCGGGGAGCTCGCCGCCGGAGAGCACGTAGTCGCCGATGGACAGCTCCAGCGTGACGAACGCGTCGCGCACGCGCTGGTCGATGCCTTTGTAGTGCCCCGCGATGAGGAGCAGGTGGCCGTGGAGCGAGAGCCGATTGGCGAGTGGCTGATCGAGCGTGACGCCGTCGGGCGTGAGGTAGACGATCTCGTCGTAGGCCGCGCCCGTTTCTGCCAGTTCTGCTTGGAGTGCTTCGATGGCGGCGAAGAGCGGCTCGGGTTTGAGCACCATCCCGCCGCCGCCGCCGTACGGGTAGTCGTCGATCTGCGTGTGGCCGCTTTTGCCCTTCGGGATGCCGTAGGCGCGGAGGTCGTGGACGCGGATCTCGACGAGGCCCTTGCGCTGCGCCCGCTCGATGATCGAGTGGGCAAGCGGGCTCGCCACGAGGTCCGGCAGCGCCGTCAGCAGATCGATGCGCATCGGCGCAGCTATTCCTCCGTGCCGCTGATGCGGACGGCGAGTTCAGAGAAGAGCGCAGCGAGCGCGGCGCGGTCGGTCTTGCGCTGGCCCAGGTCAGCGACGTGCTGCTGGACGGTGCGTTGGGTTTGCTCGGTCTGCTCCCGGAGGTCGTCGGCGGCGCGGGTAGCCTGCTGGAGCAACTGCTGGCGGAGGGCGCGCTCGGCGGCGGCGGCGGCATCGCGGTAGTCGGTGACGCGCTTCGCGAGGGCGTCGTTCTTCTGGCGCAGCGCGTCCGCGAGCGTGCCGTCGGCCTCGGTGCGAGCCTGGTGCTCCTCGGTGAGGCGACGACCGAGGCTCGCGACCTCGTCCTTCACGAACGTCTCCAGCGTATCGAAGCGGCGGCGGAGTTCGCCCCGCAGCGCGTCCATCTCGCCCGCGATGCGCTCCTCCAGCTGGGCGAAGCGCGCCTCGTAGGCCACCATCTGGTTGCCGAAGAGGATGTCGCGGATCTTGTCGATGTTGCGGGCCTCCGGGCCGGGTGCAGCAGCCAGAGGGACCGGCGCAGCGCGCGGTGCCGGGATCGGCGCGGCAGGCGGAGGCGTGGCGCGGGGCGGCTCGAACGACGGCACTGGGCTGGACGACGGTACTGGGCCAGACGGCAGCACCGAGTCCGAGGTAGAGGCAGGCTGCGGGGCAGGTGCATCGTGGCCGTCGCCGAAGGACGGGGCCGAGTCTTGAGGGCCCGAGGACGCCTGAGGATCGGAGGACGCCTGGGGATCAGAGGAGGGAGACATAAGCACACCGGTTGTGGGCAGGTAAAGTACGACGAGGCTGCGCGGAGTGAGCCTCACGCGGGCGCTGCTGCCAGGACCACACCAGTCTTGGGATCGATTCCACTCCCCATGCCTGTTCCGACGAGAACCTGCTTCCATCCGTAATCCGGGCGGGTAATTCCTGCCGGGGCGGCTGTAGAGCCTCGCCTGACAGGCGCAGGCTTTACCCGACCGAAATGGGCCGTTTTCGTGGCATAGTGGGTGTGCCAACAGCGGAATCTGTCGCACAATCCGACAGCCGCCCTCTCTACGAGCAATGCGGGGCCGTTCGGGTCCGACGCGCCCCCAACCTGGCACCGGGGCCTTTCCCCGAGGCGGCGGGGCCCGGTCCACCCTTTGCACCACCTGACGCACCATCACACCCTTTCCCTCCGACCCATGCGCCCTACCCTCCTCGTTATCGAAGACGACATCGCGATGCAGCGCTTCCTCGCGCTCTACTTCGCCGACAGCTACGACGTCGAGCTGCACGAGAGCGGCGCGTCCGCGCTCGGCTGGCTGGCCGAGCACCGGGCCGATGCCATCATCTGCGACCTCCAGATGCCCGGTATGGACGGCTTCGCGGTGGTTGAGACGCTGCGCGCACAGCGAGCCTACGACGCCGTGCCGGTGGTCATGCTCTCCGGCAGCGAGCAGAGCGCCGACCGCGTGCGCTGCCTCCGCCTCGGCGCAGACGACTTCGTTGTGAAGCCCTTCAACCCGGAAGAGCTGCGCGCGCGTCTCGAAAACCTGCTCCGCCGCATCCGCCGCACCCACCTCGCGCTGGCCGCCACCAACTAGCGCCCCACGCATCCCCACTGCGTCCCGCTCACCTGCCCTGCCTGCCTCCCTACCACCACATACGCCCCGAACCCATGTCGCGCTACCTCCTCCTGCTCACCTTGCTCTGCCTCGCGGCTGCGCCGCGCGCGTGGGCGCAGTTTCCGATCGCGGAAACGTTCACCACCGACTCCGCACCCGACTGGGTGCTGGCGCGGGACGCCGAGCTCACGGGCGGCAACCAGGACCCGCTCGGCCAAGGCTGGCTCCGGCTGACCGACGACGCGGAGTTCCGCCGTGGCTACGCGTTCCTCGACCAGGCCTTCCCGTCCACCGACGGCGTCGTGGTGGACATCGAGTTTGCGATCTGGGGCGACCGGTTCCCGGGCGACGGCTTCACGCTGTTCCTCTTCGACGGCGCTCTCGACGCCGCCACGTTCGACATCGGCGAGTGGGGCGGCTCTCTCGGGTATGCCAACGGCTGTGCGACCTCCACGGATAGCCGGCCTGGCCTCGCCGGGGCCTACGTCGGGATCGGCTTCGACGAGTTCGGCAACTTCGCCAACCCGGGCGACCGCTGCAAAAACGGCGGTCCTGGGCGGCAGGTCAACTCGCTCACCGTGCGCGGCGCGGCCAACACAGGCGATGCCGACCCCACCAACGACTACCCGTTCGTGGCCACGACAGGCTCGCTGACGGAGCCGCTCTCCTTCCGCCAGAGCAGCCGCCCGGACCAGACGGACGAGGACTACCGCCGCGCGCAGATCGCCATCATCCCGAGCGGGACCGGCTTCGCGATCACGGTCAATGTGCAGTTCGGTCGGAACACGCCGTTCACCGAGGTTATCTCGCCGATCCAGCTCGACACCCCGCCGCCCGCGACGCTGAAGCTCGGCTTTGGCTCCTCGACGGGGTCGGCGAGCAGCCACCACGAGATCCGCAACGTGGAGGTGGGCGACGCGACCGCGCTGCCGGTGGAGCTGAGCAGCTTCCGCGCGACCAGCATCGGCGAGGCCGTGCAGCTCGACTGGGCGACCTCTTCGGAGACGGTCAACGC
>JBCCRG010000328.1:0-4806 GCA_039208155.1 Bacteroidota bacterium
ACAGCGACCGGTTCGCCCTAGCCTCGTCCGCACATGCAACCGCCCTTCTTCCTCGCTCGGCGCTTCGTCGCGGGCGAGACGCTCGAGACCGCGCTGCCCATCGTCACGACCGAGTTGCGCGACGGCCTCCACGTGGCGCTCGACCTGCTCGGTGAGGACGTCGAGGACCCGGCGCAGGCGGCCTACTACGCCGATGTCTACGTCGCGCTCGCCGAGCGGCTGGCGCACCTCCCCCGCCCGCCCGGCACCGACCTCAACATCTCGATCAAGCTCTCGATGATGGGCCAGGTCATCGACCACGACCTGTGCCTGCAGCACCTCCGCCGCCTGCTCGACACGGCCCGGGAGCACGGCCTCTTCGTCCGGCTCGACATGGAGGGCTCCAGCCTCACCCAGTCCACACTCGATCTCTTCGAGGCCGTGTATCCGGACTACCGCGACCATGTCGGCGTCGTCCTCCAGGCCATGCTCCACCGCACCGCCCGCGACGTGGAGCGGATGTGCGAGCTGAACGCCCGCGTCCGCCTCTGCAAAGGGGCGTACAAGGAACCGGCCTCGCTCGCCCACCAGGACATGCCGGCCATCCGCACGCACTTCGTCGACTACATGCAGGAGCTCGTCCAGCACGCGCGCTATCCCGGCATCGCCACGCACGACGACCAGCTGATCGAGGCTACGAAGCAGTTCGTCGCCGCTGAGGGCATCGACCGCGACCGCTTCGAGTTCCAGATGCTCTACGGCCTGCGCCCGTCCACGCAGCGCGAGCTGCGCGCGGCCGGCTACCACATGCGCGTCTACGTGCCCTACGGGACGCAGTGGTTCCCCTACTTCTCGCGCCGCCTCCGCGAGCGCAAGGAGAACGTCTTCTTCGTGCTGAAGGCCCTCGTCAAGAACTGAGGCAGCAGCAGACAGCGCGGCCACGCAGAGGGTACGAGCATCGTGTACCCGTAGCATCGCGGAGCGGCCCGAGCGAGGCGCGGTTGTCAGCACCGGGGTACGGGTCCGGGCGTTATTCACGCGGACGGTCTCGGTGGAATTCGTAAGGCGACGATGCGTTTCTTCTGGAGACCACTGACTGCTGTACGCTGAGACAATGACTATGCCTAGTCCTGATGTGAAGTACCGCATTTTCCTCGCGTCACCAGGAGACGTGCCGGCTGAGCGCAAGGCAATGGAGGCTGTGGTGGGCGAACTGAACCGCACGCTCGGTGAGGACCGCAACGCAAGCTTCAGGCTGGTCAAATGGGAGGCCGATGTGTTTCCGTCGCTCGGAGACGTGCAGGAGATCGTGAACCGGCAGGTCGAGCCCTACAACGTCTTTGTGGGGCTCCTGTGGAAGCGATTTGGAACGCCGACTAAGGTAGCGGACTCGGGGACGCAGGAAGAGTTCATGCGCGCCCTCGGCCAGTGTGAAAAAGACAAAAGACTGCCGGTCCTCTTCTACTTCTGCGAACGGAACCCACCGATGCCTACGTCGCCGGATGAGGCAGAGCAGTTGATGAAGGTGGCCACATTCAGACAGAGCTACCCAGGTCTCTACTTCACCTACAAGGAGCCCGGCGAGTTTGAGCGCCTCGTACGCGAGCATCTCCACAAAGCCCTGCGCGAGTTGCTGGATGCACACGAGGTCGGCACGGGGGCTTCACCTGCGAGCGCAGCGCCCCCGCCTATTCCAGCAGCACCAACCGGTCCCGATCCGAGCAGCCTGGAGAAGGTGCGTACGCGCTACCTCACACGCCTGCGCAACTACTGCCACCTCCTCCCGCTCGCGGCGGTGGGCGGCGAAGCGTCGACCGGCGACGAGGTGAAGCTCGAAGATGTCTACATCGCGCTTAACACGACGACGCGGAAGAAGCGAGACCAGGACGGCGACCTCGAACCTGATGCTTCACAGTCGCGCGGGGAGAAAGCAGAGCCTCTCTCTGCATGGGAAGCGGTTGGGGAGCATCGCCGCATCGTTCTCCTCGGCGATCCGGGCGCGGGGAAGAGCACCTTCGTCAAGCAATGGCTGGCCGAGCACATCGACCACCTGCTCGAACCGGGCAGCGACCCTGTCGCTACCGAACCGCTCCCCGTGTTTCTCACGCTCCGCGATCTTATCCCCCGCCTGCGTGCCTGCAAGGTCTCGCATCTCGCCGACCAGGAGCGGCGAAAGGTGCTCGCGGAAGTACTGCGCGAGCAGGTGGTGGACGACCTAGCGCGACACGACGCACAGGACCTGGCCGACGTGGTTCGCGAGGCGTTCACGGACGGGCGCTGCCGCCTCGTCCTCGACGGGCTTGACGAGGTGCCGTACGACCTACGCAGACGTGTCCGTGAGGTCGTACGGGCGGCGCTCCAGCGCTACGACCTCGAGTACCTGATCGTGACGTGCCGCGTCCGATCCTACGGCGATGAGGCCGCGCAACTGACGGGGCTGCCCAGCTTCACGTTGGCGCCGCTTGACCGAGAGCAGAAGCAGCAGTTTGCGAGTTCCTGGTACGAGGCCCAGGTGCGCCTCAACCGTGTTACACCGGAGGACGCTGTCACGAAAGGCGGAGACCTCGCGCAGGCGGCGTTGAGCAGCCAACTCCGTGAGATCTCCAGCAACCCGATGTTGCTCACGACGATGGCGCTCGTGCATCAGGAAGGCGTGGGGCTACCGGACGAACGCGTGGCACTCTACAAGCTCGCCGTGGACGTGCTGCTGCGCCGGTGGCGCCGCCACAACGTTGGGGAGGAGCCGGACGCCGAACTCAACGCGCTCCTGAAGTCCGACCGTCGCTTGCGCCAACTGGTAGAGCACCTGGCTTTCGAGGCGCACCGCACGGGGCGCGGCCAGAACGCAGAGGCCCTCCTCAGCCGCGACGAGGCGCTGGCGGTGCTCCACCGCCCAGAGCACCTGGGGGGCTCTCTGGAGGACCGCCAACTCGCCGAGCGCTTCCTCGACTACGTGGACCGCCGCGCAGGGCTGCTCGCTGGACGCGGTGGTACGGAGACCATGCCCGAGACCTTCGGCTTCCCGCACCGGACGTTTCAGGAGTACTTGGCGGGGTGCCACCTCATGCAGCCCCGTGATCCTGCCGAAACGTTGCGCGAGCTCGCCGCAGAGGGCGACTACTGGAGCGTGGCCGTGCCGCTAGGGGCCGAGGAGGTCATCCATAACCTCCGCAACTCCAACAAGCTGCTCGATACGGCCTACGCGCTATGTCCGCCGGACTGCCCCGACACCGAAAGCGGACAGCGCGGCGTGCTCTGGTCGGCGGCGATGGCTCGGCTCGTGGACCGCGCCGAGATTGAGCGCGACACCAAAGGTGCCGAGAGTGGTCCGAAGTGTCTCCACCGCCTGCGCTATCACCTCGTGGAGGTCCTGCGAGGTGTCCTACCCCCAACGGAGCGCGCCGAGGCGGGCAACCTGCTCGCCGAGTTTGACGATCCCCGTCCCGAGGTGATGACCGTGGAGCACATGCAGTTCTGCCACGTGCCGGCCGGGTCTTTCATGATGGGTAGCCCCGACACCGATGAGATGGCGATGGACCGCGAGAAGCCACTCCACGAGGTCACGCTGAGCTACGACTACTGGATCGGCCGCTTCCCCATAACCGTGGCGCAATGGACGGCCTTCGTGGAGGACTCTGGACATGAGCTCGCTGATCGTGACAGCCTACGACGCGTGCTCAACCATCCGGTCGTTGGGGTGTCCTGGCACGATGCGCAGGCGTTTTGTACGTGGCTCACAGAGCGGCTCCATCAGGTCGCCGCGGAGACGCGAGACGTGTGGGCGCAGTCGGGGGGTACCGACAAGGCGCTTTGGCGCGGACTGCTGCGCAAGCAGCTTCGGGTGAGTCTGCCCAGCGAGGCCGAGTGGGAGAAGGCAGCACGGGGCGACAACGACATACGCCGCTACCCCTGGGGCGATGAGATTACCCCCAACGCCCTAAACTACCGCGGAACCGAGATCGGTCGGACCAGCGCAGTGGGGTGCTTCCCGGAAGGCGCAAGCCCGTCCGAGGCGGAGGAGATGAGCGGCAACGTGTTTGAGTGGACACGCGACGGCTACCAGGCAGACCTATACGAGCAGCGCGCGGGCGCGAAGGTCATCAACCCGGATATCCCACAGAAAGATAACGGTGTTGTTATGGCGCGCGGCGGCGCGTTCTACTTCAACCAGGGCCCTGCTCGCTGCGCCTCTCGCGACTACACCACCCCGGACAGCCACATCGACATCATCGGCTTTCGTGTGATAGTCCGCCCCTCCTCTGGAGGCTGATCCTCTGGCCTCTGATCCTCTGGACCCAGACTGCCCTTGGGACGGACGCTCTCAAGCGGCGTGAGGGTGTTGGTTAGGAGACACGAACGCATTGGTGCCTCGCGTTGAGCGAACGGCCCGGACCCGACTCCGCATCACCGGGTTCACCTCCCTCCGCAACACCGCTCACCGCAACACGGCAGCAGTTCCTCTATGCCCCGCATCCTCTGGGCCGACGACGAGATCGACCTCCTCAAGCCGCACATCCTCTTCCTCGAAGCCAAGGGCTACGACGTCACCAGCGTCGCCAACGGCGCAGACGCCGTTGCCAAGAGCGAGCACGAGCGCTACGACGTCGTCTTCCTCGACGAGCAGATGCCCGGCATGGGCGGCCTCGACGCGCTTCAAGAGATCAAGACCAACCGCCCCGAGGTGCCCGTCGTGATGATCACGAAGTCGGAGGAGGAGCAGATCATGGAGGACGCGCTCGGGCGGCAGATCGCGGACTACCTCATCAAGCCCGTCAACCCGAAGCAGATCCTACTCACCATCAAGCGGCTCCTCGACCGCGAGCGGCT